>NZ_WKFA01000073.1:0-26203 GCF_021605325.1 Pseudomonas sp. PA-7-1E | reverse complement strand
CTGCGAGGCTGTCACCCCCTGTTGGATCAAGGATCGCAATGACTCCCCGCTCAGCCCTCGGCGCCCTGCATATCGGCGCATTGATGTTTGGCCTCACCGGCGTGTTCGGCAAGCTGGCGGCGGCCTCCCCCGCCATCATCGTATTTGGCCGGGCGGCGTTTGCCGTGCTGGCGCTGGCGGTCTTTGCGCGCTTTGCCAGCAACGCTCCCTGGAAAAAACTGGAGATGCGTGACTGGCGCCGGCTGCTGGTCAGCGGCGCGTTGTTGGCTGCCCATTGGGTGACGTTCTTTATCGCCGTCAAAGTCGCCGGCGTGGCCGTGGCGACCTTGGGGTTCACCGCCTTTCCGGCTTTTACGGTGATCCTTGAGGGGCTGATTTTCCGCGAGCGTATTCGGGCCAATGAAGTGCTGCTGGTGGTGCTGGTCACCGTTGGCCTGGTGCTTGTCACCCCGGATTTCAATCTCGCCAGCGAAGCCACGGGCGGCCTGCTGTGGGGCATCGCCTCGGGCCTGTTGTTCTCGTTGTTGTCGCTGAACAATCGCGCCAGTTCCGGGCGCATTCCAGCGGTACAGGCCGCGCTGTGCCAGAACGTCGTGGTCGCCGCGTGCCTGCTGCCCGTGGCCGCGCCGGGGTTGGCGGATGTGCGAGGGATAGATTGGCTGTGGATCGGGCTGCTGGGGGTGTTTTGTACCGGCCTGGCCCATAGCCTGTTTGTCGCCAGCCTCGCCGTAATCAAGGCGCGCACCGCTTCGGTGGTGTTTGCCATGGAGCCCGTCTACGGCATCACCGTGGCCTGGCTGCTGTTTGCCGAAACCCCGACCCTGCGCATGCTGCTGGGCGGCGCCTTGATCATCGTCGCCATCGTGCTCTCCGGCCTGATGGGCAGCGCCAGCCAGGCCAAGCAACCGGCGCCGGCCTGACTTCAGACGGTACGGTCGTTATGCCCGAGGTCGCGCTGCGGGTCGATCTGGTCGCGCACTCGCTGCTTGAGCACCTTGGCCTCGGGAAAACCGCCATCGGCCTTGCGCTCCCAAATCTGCACGCCATCGCAGGTAATGCGAAAGGCCCCGCCGGTGGCCGGTTCCAGTGCCACGCGCCCCAAGTCATCGGCAAAGGTGCTGAGTAGCTCCTGGGCCAGCCACGCGGCGCGCAGCAACCACTGGCACTGGGTGCAATAGCTGATAACGATCTCGGGTTTGCATGCAGACATCATTAAGCGGCTCCTGGCGTAACAGGCTCAGCGAATCGGGTGGCTATAATAGCGGCCTTTGTCGCCCAGCCACGAGATTGATGATGCGCCGCCTGCTGTCTTGCCTGTTCCTGTGCCTTGTCCCCCTACTTGCCGACGCGGTAGAAGCCCCCCGCCCGAAAATCGGCCTGGTGCTGTCCGGCGGGGCTGCCCGTGGCCTGGCGCATATCGGTGTGCTCAAGGCGCTTGAAGAGCAAGGTATTCATATCGATGCGATTGCCGGCACCAGCATGGGCGCGGTGATTGGCGGGTTGTACGCGTCAGGCTACAAGATCGACGAGCTGGAGAAGTTGGCGCTGGGTATCGACTGGCAGCAGGCCCTGTCCGACGCGCCACCACGTGAAGACGTACCGTTTCGGCGCAAACAGGATGACCGGGATTTCCTGGTCAAACAAAAACTCAGTTTCCGCGACGATGGCAGCCTCGGCCTGCCGCTGGGCGTGATCCAGGGCCAGAACCTGGCACTGCTGTTGGAAAGCATGTTCGCCCACAGCAGCAACACACGTAATTTCGACAAGCTGCCGATCCCATTCCGCGCCGTGGCCACCGACATCACCACCGGCGAAAAAGTGGTGTTCAGCAAAGGCCACCTGCCCCAGGTGATACGCGCCAGCATGTCGATCCCCGCGGTGTTCGCCCCGGTGGAGCTGGATGGCCGCCTGCTGGTAGATGGCGGCATGACCGACAACATTCCGTTGGATGTGGCGCGGGAGATGGGCGTCGATATCGCCATCGTGGTCGACATCGGCACCCCGCTACGCTCGCGCAAGCAATTGGCAACCGTGGTGGATGTGCTCAACCAGTCCATCACCCTGATGACCCGGCGCAACTCCGAAGAGCAGCTCAAGGCCCTGAACCCCAAGGATGTGTTGATCCAACCACCGCTGGCCGCTTATGGCGTCACCGACTTTGGCCGCGCCAAGGACATGATCGACGCTGGCTACCGCGCCACCCGTGCCCTCGACGTACGCCTGGCACACCTGCGCCCTGCCGAACCCATCGACGCCGACCTGATAGCCGCGCGCACGCCGGGCGAACGCACCCCGGTGATCACCGCGATCCAGGTGGAGAACGACTCCAAGGTCAGCGATGACGTTATCCGCTACTACATTCGCCAGGGCCTGGGAGAACCTTTGAATCTGGGCCGCCTGCAATCGGACATGGGCACTCTGTACGGCCTGGATTACTTCGAGCAGGTGCAATACCGCGTAGTGAAAAAGGGCCAGGACAACACCCTAGTGATCAGCGCACGCGGCAAGCGCAGCGGCACCGACTACCTGCGACTGGGCTTGAACCTCTCGGATGACATGCGCGGTGATAGCGCCTTCAACCTCGGCGCCAGTTACCGTGTGAACGGCATCAACCGCCTCGGCGCGGAATGGCTCACACGGGTGCAGATTGGTGATCGGCAGGAGCTCTACAGCGAGTTCTACCAGCCCATGGACACCGGCTCACGCTACTTTGTGGCCCCCTATATCAGGGCCGAGGCACAGAATGTCGAGCTGATCCTGGACAACGACCCCATCTCCGAATACCGCCTGGAACGCTATGGCTTTGGTTTGAATGTGGGCCGGCAGATCGGCAACAGCGGCGAGATCCGCTTTGGCGTGGGCGAAGCCTGGGGCAAGGCGGACGTGCGCATTGGCGACCGCGACCTGCCGAGCGTGAGCTTCAGCGAAGGCTTCTATGAACTCAAATATTCCTTCGACTCCCTGGACAACGTGTACTTCCCCCACAGCGGCGAAGACATCGGCCTGGCCTTTCGCGAGTTCGAACCCGGCCTGGGCTCCGACCAGCGCTACCGCCAGTGGGAATTCAAGCTGGACAAGGCCATGAGCCACGGGCCGGACACCTTGATACTGGGCGGTCGTTACGGTCGCACACTGGATAATTCGGATGTGGTGATTTCCAGCTTCCTGCTGGGGGGCGCACGGCAATTGTCGGGCTTCCGCCAGGATGCGATTTCGGGACAGAACATCAGCCTCATGCGCGCGGTGTACTTCCGCAGGCTCACCCCCCGTTCTTACCTGCCGCTGGACTTCCCGTTGTACCTGGGTGCATCCCTGGAACGGGGCCGGGCGTGGAACAACGATAACGAGTTCGACAGCGGCTATATCAACGCCGCGAGTATTTTCCTGGGGTTTGATACACCACTGGGGCCGCTGAATTTCAGCTATGGGTTCAATGATGATAATCAGAAGGCGGTGTACTTGAACCTGGGCCAGACGTTCTAGGAAAGGATTGCCAAGGACTTTTGTAGGAACGAGCTTGCTCGCGAAAAACCCACAGACGCCGCGTTTATTCAGGAAGCCCGCGTTATCGTTGGCGTTTTTCGCGAGCAAGCTCGCTCCTACATTTTGCAGATCAGGACTTTTCCAGGTTCGCCAGGATGTGCTCATGCACCCGCATGCACACCCGCAGGTCTTCTTCATTCACGCCCACGAACAATTCATGGCGCAACGCCGTGGCAATGGTTTCGATCTGGTCGATCAACGGTTGGGCGGTGTCGCACAGCAGGATACGTTTGGCACGACGGTCTTCTACCACGGCTTGGCGTTGCACCAGGCCCTGGCCTTCGAGGCTGTCGAGCAGACGAGCCAGGGTAGGCCCTTCCACGCCGACACTTTGGGCCAATTCACGCTGGGTGGGTGCTTCGACAAAACGGGCCAGGTGCAGCAGCACCAACCAGCGCGCCTGGGACAAGCCCAGCCCCGCCAGGCGGCGGTCCAGTTCGGCGCGCCAACCTCGCGACATTTGCGCCAACTGCATGCCAAAACGGTGTTGATCGGTTAACGGCATAAAAAACTCGTGTTTAAGACTGAAAATAAAGTATGGCTAATTATTAGTCAGCTAAGCATGAGCCCTGCCCATAGGCAAGGCCCGCTATGTACTGATTCGTTACATTGTCGTAATTGGCACACTAAATTTCGAATTCAGACTGCAAAGCGGCACGCACGCAGTACAAAACGCCTTCCGGAACACGCCCGGTAAACAACGGCGCAATTTCGGTGACAGCTGGCAATTCGCCTTCTCCATCGAGAAAGGCGTCCTGGATTTCACCGAGCAAATCCTCAGGTAAATCAAGGGCCTGCTCCAGGGACAATTGCTGCTTGCCGATGGCTTCGGCAAGCAAGGTGTACACGTTTTTTTCCGAGCATTGCAGTTGGCCTGCGATCTGGATCGGGGTCATGCCGGCACGGGCCAGGCTGATCAGTTCGTGGCGAATATCGGCGATTTCCTTCGGCGCTTCGGCCTGACCGCCGAGCACTTCCAGGAAGGCCTGGCCGTAGCGCTCCAGTTTACGCGCGCCCACACCGCTGACCCGGGCCATCTCGGCCATGGTGGTGGGCTGCTCGCGGAGCATCTCCAGCAGGGTGGAGTCGGGGAAGATAACGTAGGGTGGCACGCTGTGCTCCTGCGCCAGTTTGCGCCGCAGGGTGCGCAAGGCTTCCCATTGTTCGCGCTCTTCACCCCGCACCAGTTGGCTGGCCTGGCTGGTGCTGCTGCTTTTGGCGGTGGTCTGCGGCTTGAGGTCACGGCGCAGTTCCAGGCTCACTTCGCCCTTGAGCAACGGCCGGCAACTGTCATTCAGCCGCAGCCCGCCGTAGCCTTCGATATCGATGTCGACAAGCCCACGGGCAACCATCTGGCGAAACAGCGAACGCCACTCACCTTCGGCGCGAGCTTTACCGACACCGTACACCGAGAGTTTTTCGTGGCCGAAGCTGCGGATTTTTTCGTTGTCCTTGCCCAGCAGAACATCCACCAGATGGCCCACGCCATAACGCTGGCCGGTGCGATAGATCGTCGACAACGCCTGGCGCGCCGGTTCGGTGGCGTCCCAGGTTTGCACGCCGTCGATGCAGTTATCGCAGTGGCCGCAGGGCTCAGGCATGTCTTCGTCAAAATACGCCAGCAGGGTCTGGCGGCGGCAGCGGGTCTCTTCGCACAACGAAAGCATGGCATCGAGCTTGTGCTGCTCCAGGCGCTTGTGGCGCTCGTCGCCCTCGGAGTTCTGCAGCATCTGCTTGAGCATCACCACGTCTTGCAGGCCGTAGACCATCCAGGCATCCGCCGGCAGGCCATCGCGGCCGGCACGCCCGGTTTCCTGGTAATAGGCCTCAAGGGACTTGGGCAGATCCATGTGCGCCACGAAACGCACGTTGGATTTGTCGATGCCCATGCCAAAGGCAATGGTCGCCACCATGATCAGGCCTTCCTCGTTCAGGAAGCGTTTCTGGTGCCCTGATCGCGTTTCATTGGGCAGGCCGGCATGGTAAGGCAGCGCCGGGTAGCCTTGTTCACAGAGGAACGCCGCGACCTCGTCGACTTTCTTGCGCGACAGGCAATACACGATGCCCGCGTCACTGCGCCGCTCGGACAGGAACGCCAGCAACTGCTTGCGCGGCTGCTCCTTGGGCACGATGCGGTAGAAAATATTGGGCCGGTCAAAACTCGACAGGAAGCGCTCGGCGTTCTGCAAATGCAGGCGCTCGACGATCTCTTCGCGGGTGCGCTTGTCGGCGGTGGCGGTCAGGGCGATACGCGGCACATCGGGAAACAGTTCTGCCAATTGGCCAAGCTGCAGGTATTCGCGGCGGAAATCGTGGCCCCATTGCGACACACAGTGGGCTTCGTCGATGGCGAACAGAGCGATCTCAAGGCTCTGCAAAAAGGCCAGCATGCGTGGCTGCACCAGGCGCTCCGGCGCAAGGTAAAGCATTTTCACCTCGCCCCGCTTGATGCGTGCAGCCAGGTCGCGCTGCTGCTCGGCGCTGAGGGTGGAGTTCAACGACGCGGCGGCGACACCGAGTTCTTCAAGGGTGGCGACCTGGTCGTCCATCAACGCGATCAGCGGCGACACCACCACGGCCAGGCCATTGCGCAACAGCGCCGGCACCTGGAAGCACAGCGACTTGCCGCCACCGGTAGGCATCAGCACCAGGGCATCGCCGCCACTGGCCACGCGCTCAATGATCGCACCCTGGCGGCCACGAAAACTGTCGTAGCCGAAGATGTCCTTGAGGACGCGTTGAGCCTGCTCGAGCATGTAAAACTCCAAAATGGTGCCGAAATCCCTCAATACAGGCTGGCCGAAAATATCCGCGCTCACGAAAAATAATCCGTAAGCGAAGTTTTCCCGGATTGGCGCTGGGCCTGCAGGGGCATCACAAAACGCGGCAGTATACCCGAGCGTTATCCACCAAAGGGCGCGACTGACGAATAGACGCACCAGGCTAAAACCGGGCAAATATGCCGTGCGGCTGGCCTGGGCGCTCAAGAAAGCCTAGAATTCAGCATCGTTTATTCCCAAGGTAGCCCTTCAATGTCCTTCGCTGAGCAACTAACCCGCCTGCAAGCCTTCCTCGACGCCGATGAGCTGCATGACGAGGCGCTGGACTACGTGGCCGCCCACGGCTACCTGACCGCCCTGTCGATCTGCTCCGACCCCGTCCCGGACCGTGAATGGATCGACGCGCTGTTCGCTGAAGAGCCTCATTACAGCGACGCCGCCCATCGCGAAGAAATCGAATCCACCCTGATCGCCCTCAAGGCCCACATCGCGCGCCAACTGGCCTCCGACGAAGAGTTCGAGCTGCCGTGCGAGCTGGACCTGGGCGACGATCCGGATGACTCCGACCTGCGCGGCTGGTGCATCGGTTTCATGGAAGGCGTATTTCTGCGCGAAGCCGCCTGGTTCGAAACCGCCGAAGAGGAAGTCAGCGAAATGCTGCTGCCGATCATGGTCGGTTCGGGCCTGTTCGAAGAGGAGGCAGAGTTCTCCGACATCGCCGCCGACGCCAACCTGATGGACGACATGATCGTGCAGATCCCGGAAGCCCTGACCGCGCTGTACCTGCTGTGCAACGCGCCTGACGAAAAACCGGCGATCCTCAAGCCACGTCACCACTGAGTCGCTTGCCCGTGGAACCCATGGGCAACCGTCCACTGCTCCTGCGCTATGCGCTGCTGGCCATCGGCTGGCTAAGCGTAGCGCTGGGAGTCATCGGTATTTTCCTGCCGGTACTGCCGACCACACCCTTCCTGCTACTCGCCGCCGCCTGCTTCGCTCGCAGCTCCCCGCGCTTCTACCACTGGCTGGTGGAACACCCGCGCCTGGGGCCCTGGGTGCGCGATTACCTGGACGGCAATGGCATCCCGCTCAAAGGCAAGGTCTACGCCATCGGCTTGATGTGGCTGAGCATCTCGATTTCCTGCTACCTGGTACCACTGCCATGGGCACGGGGCTTTATGCTGACCAGTGCGGTGCTGGTGACGATCTACATCCTGCGCCAGAAAACCCTGCCGCCACGCTGAGCGCCGCCTGCGACATTCGATCCCACACGACCTTGGTCGACACTGACTAACACCAGGCATCATGCGAGACTGTCCAACCGGGCCTGGAATGCCCGGGTGTTCTTATGCTCGGAGTTACCATGACGCTGTCCAGCGGGCTGATCGCCGCCGTTGCCCTGGCCTATATGGCCACTATGTTTGCCATCGCCTTTTACGGTGACCGCCGCCATGCGCCGCTGCCGCCGTGCGTGCGTGCCTGGGTGTATAGCCTGTCGCTGGCGGTGTACTGCACCAGTTGGACCTTCTTCGGCGCCGTAGGCCAAGCGGCCGAACAGCTGTGGGCATTCTTGCCGATCTACCTGGGACCTGTGCTGTTGCTGGTGCTGGCACCCTGGGTGCTGCAAAAGATGATCCTGATCAGCAAGCAGGAAAACATCACCTCAATCGCCGACTTTATCGCCGCCCGCTACGGCAAATCCCAGTCCCTGGCGGTGGTGGTGGCGTTGATCTGCCTGGTCGGCGTGCTGCCCTATATCGCGCTGCAGCTCAAAGGCATCGTGCTGGGCGTGAACCTGCTGATCGGCGCCGGCCCCGACACCACCGGCACCCGCGCCCAGGACACGGCCTTGATTGTGTCGCTGGTATTGGCGCTGTTTACCATCGTGTTCGGTACACGCAACCTCGACGCCACCGAACACCACCGCGGCATGGTGCTGGCGATTGCCTTTGAGTCGCTGGTCAAGCTGTTCGCTTTTCTCGCCGTCGGTGCGTTTGTCACCTACGGCTTGTACGACGGTTTCGGCGATCTGTTCAGCCAGGCCATGCTCGCCCCGCGCCTTGAGGAATACTGGAAAGAGACCATCAACTGGCCTTCGATGGTGGTACAGACCGGCGTCGCCATGATGGCGATCATCTGCCTGCCGCGACAATTTCATGTGACGGTGGTGGAGAACATCGACCCCCAGGATTTGCGCCTGGCCAAGTGGGTGTTCCCGGCTTATTTGATCCTCGCGGCACTGTTTGTGGTGCCCATCGCCCTGGGCGGCAAGATGCTGTTGCCCAGCTCGGTGCTGCCGGACTCCTATGTGATCAGCCTGCCAATGGCCGAGGCCCATCCTGCCCTCGCCGTGCTGGCATTCATTGGCGGTGCATCGGCGGCCACTGGCATGGTCATCGTAGCGAGCATCGCCTTGTCGACCATGGTTTCCAACGACATGCTGCTGCCCTGGCTGTTGCGCCGATCCAGCGCCGAGCGGCCATTCGAAGTCTTCCGTCACTGGATGCTGTCGGTTCGCCGGGTGAGCATTGTGATCATCCTGCTGCTGGCGTACGTGAGCTACCGCTTGCTGGGCTCCACCGCCAGCCTGGCGACCATCGGCCAGATCGCTTTTGCCGCTGTGACCCAACTGGCCCCGGCGATGCTCGGCGCCCTCTATTGGAAGCAGGCCAACCGGCGTGGCGTGTTTGCCGGTTTGGCCGCCGGTACTTTCCTGTGGTTCTACACGCTGGTCTTGCCAGTGACCGCGAAAAGTCTGGGCTGGTCGCTCAGCCTTTTCCCCGGCCTGACCTGGATGCATTCCCACCCGTTCGGGCTGTCGGTCACCTCGCTGACCCTGGGCACCGTGTTCTCCCTGGCAGGTAACTTCACCCTCTTCGTGTGGGTGTCGATGCTGTCGCGCACACGGGTTTCCGAGCACTGGCAGGCAGGCCGTTTTATCGGCCAGGAAATCAGCCAGCGTGCGAGTGCGCGCTCCATGCTGTCGGTGCAGATCAGCGACCTGCTCAGCCTGGCGGCACGCTTCGTCGGGGAAGAACGGGCCCAGCAGAGTTTTATTCGCTTCGCCTATCGCCAGGGCAAAGGCTTCAACCCCAACCAGAATGCCGATAACGATTGGATCGCCCACACCGAACGCTTGCTGGCCGGCGTACTCGGGGCCTCCTCGACGCGGGCGGTGGTGAAAGCGGCAATTGAAGGGCGGGAAATGCAGCTGGAGGACGTGGTCCGTATCGCAGACGAAGCCTCGGAAGTGCTGCAGTTCAACCGCGCTCTGTTGCAAGGTGCCATTGAGAACATCACCCAGGGCATCAGCGTGGTGGACCAGTCGCTCAAGCTAGTGGCCTGGAACCGGCGCTACCTGGAACTGTTCAACTACCCGGACGGCTTGATCAGCGTCGGCCGGCCGATTGCAGACATCATTCGATACAACGCCGAGCGCGGCCTGTGTGGCCCTGGTGAAGCGCAGGTGCACGTGGCGCGTCGCCTGCACTGGATGCGCCAGGGGCGTGCGCACACCTCCGAGCGCCTGTTCCCCAACGGCCGGGTGATCGAGTTGATCGGCAACCCGATGCCCGGCGGCGGGTTTGTCATGAGCTTCACCGACATCACCGCGTTCCGCGAAGCCGAACAAGCGCTGACCGAGGCCAACGAGGGCCTGGAGCAGCGGGTGACCGAGCGCACCCATGAACTGTCGCAACTGAACGTGGCCCTCACCGACGCCAAGGGCGTGGCCGAATCCGCCAGCCAGTCGAAGACGCGGTTCCTGGCGGCCGTGAGCCATGACCTGATGCAACCGCTGAACGCTGCGCGGTTGTTTTCCGCCGCCCTCTCGCACCAGACCGATGGCCTGTCCGGCGAGGCACGGCAGTTGGTGCAGCATCTGGATAGCTCACTGCGCTCGGCCGAAGACCTGATCAGCGATTTGCTGGACATTTCGCGCCTGGAAAACGGCAAGATCAACCCACAACGCCAGCCCTTTGTTCTCAACGAGCTGTTCGACACCCTGGGAGCAGAATTCAAGGCGCTGGCCCAGGAGCAACACTTGCGCTTCCGCTGGCGCGGCAGCCGTTTGCGAGTGGACAGCGACATCAAGCTGCTGCGGCGGATTTTGCAGAACTTTCTGACCAATGCATTCCGTTATGCCGACGGCCCGGTGCTGCTGGGCGTACGTCGTCGCAAGGGCGAACTCTGCCTGGAGGTCTGGGATCGCGGGCCTGGTATTGCGCCCGATAAACAAAAGGTGATCTTCGAAGAATTCAAGCGCCTGGACAGTCACCAGACCCGTGCCGAAAAGGGCCTGGGGCTGGGCCTGGCGATTGCCGACGGCCTGTGCCGCGTGCTGGGCCATCGCCTGAGCGTGCGCTCCTGGCCGGGCAAAGGCAGCGTCTTCAGCGTGTGCGTGCCGCTGGCCCGTAACCAGACCAGCGTGCAACCCAAGGCGCCCGCAGAAACCGGCCTGCCCTTGAGTGGCGCACGCGTGCTGTGTGTGGATAACGAAGACAGCATCCTGATCGGCATGCGCAGCCTGCTCACGCGCTGGGGCTGTGAAGTCTGGACGGCCGCCAATCAGGCCGAATGCGCGGCATTGCTGGCCGAGGGCATCCGCCCGCAACTGGCGTTGGTGGATTACCACCTGGACCACGGCGAAACCGGTACCGAGTTGATGGGCTGGCTGCGTGCGCAACTGGCCGAGCCGATTCCCGGCGTAGTGATCAGTGCCGATGGGCGACCGGAGATGGTGGCCGAGGTGCATGGGGCGGGGTTGGATTACTTGGCCAAGCCGGTGAAGCCGGCGGCGTTGCGGGCGCTATTGAGCAGACATTTGCCCCTGTAACGGGGTTGTATTCGATCTATTTGTGGGAGCGGGCTTGCTCGCGAAAGCGGTGTGTCAGTTTTAGATGTGTTGACTGACACTATGCTTTCGCGAGCAAGCCCGTTCCTACAATTTAGCCCCGTATTTATTCCGGGAGATGCGCCACGCCATCCGAATCGGTCATCGCCCGCTCCAGCAGATCCGCCGGCAAGCTCTTGCTGGCGCGGGCACCGAGCAACCTGAGTTGCTCGGTACGGCTGACCAGGTTCCCACGCCCATCCGTCAGCTTGTTGCGCGCCGCGCTGTAGGCCTTGTCCAACTGTTGTAGCCGGTTGCCCACTTCGTCCAGGTCCTGGATAAACAGCACGAACTTGTCATACAGCCAACCGGCACGCTCGGCAATTTCCCGTGCGTTCTGGCTCTGGCGCTCCTGCTTCCACAGGCTGTCGATCACGCGCAGGGTGGCGAGCAAGGTCGTGGGGCTGACGATTACGATATGGCGGTCGAAGGCTTCCTGGAACAGGTTGGGCTCGGCCTGCAATGCCGCAGAAAAGGCAGCCTCGATCGGTACGAACAGCAGGACGAAATCCAGGCTGTGCAAACCCTCCAGGCGCTTGTAGTCCTTGCCGGCCAAGCCTTTGACGTGATTACGCAAGGACAGCACGTGTTGCTTCAAGGCGGCCTGGCCAATCACCTCGTCATCCGCCGCAACGTACTGTTGATAGGCGGTCAAGCTGACCTTGGAGTCGACCACCACCTGCTTGTCGCCCGGCAACATGATCAGCACGTCGGGCTGGAAACGCTCGCCATCCGGGCCTTTGAGGCTGACCTGGGTCTGGTACTCACGGCCCTTCTCCAGGCCCGCGTGCTCCAGCACCCGTTCAAGAATCAGCTCACCCCAGTTGCCCTGGGTTTTCTGGCCCTTGAGGGCGCGAGTCAGGTTGGTGGCTTCGTCCGACAGACGCAGGTTCAATTGCTGCAGGCGCTCAAGCTCTTTGGCGAGGGAAAAGCGCTCACGGGCTTCGTTCTGATAGCTTTCTTCGACACGCTTCTCGAAGGACTGGATACGTTCCTTGAGCGGGTCCAGAAGTTGGCCCAGCCGCTCCTGACTGGTTTCGGCGAAGCGTTGCTCACGCTCGTCGAAGATCTTGCCGGCCAGCTCGGCAAATTGCGCACGCAGCTCGTCCCGTGAGCCTTGCAGGTCGGTGAGTCGTTGCTGATGACTCTCTTGCTGCTCGCGCAATTCGGCGCTCAGGGCAGCGGCCAAGGCGTCAAGGCGACGCAGTTCGGTTTCCTTGGCGCTGCGGTCGAGGTTCCAGGCGTGCGCGGCATCGCGGGCGTTATCGCGGTCGATCTGCAACAACTCGACTTCACGGCGCAGCGCCGCCAGGTCGGCTTGTTTGGCGGCATTGGCCTGGCTGAGGTCACTGATCTCATCGCGACTGGCGTCCAGTTGCGCGGCGAGCCCTTCCTGGGCCAGTTGCGCGGTTGCCAGGCGTTCTTCCAGCAGCTCCCAACCGGTGGTGCGTGCGGTCAGACGCCGCTGGAGTTGCCAGCACAGCGCCAGTAGCGGCACGGCTGCACCCACAAGACCCAAGGCGATACTGGTCCAGTCAAACACCATAGCCATTTCTGCCATCACCGAAAAAGATCAAGGTTAACCAAGCCTAAGGCCGGAGGACAGCTCAGTCTTCGACCTGGCCCAGTTCGCGCTGGGCGCGACGGTCGCCGGCGCGAGCAGCCGAACGCAACAAATCGTGGCCGATGCGCCGGTCACGGGCATTTCCGCACTCGCGGCACATCAGTTGGCCAAGACGGCTCTGAGCGGCCACCACGCCTTCGCGGGCGGGCTGCTTGAGCAAGCGTCCGGCGAGATGCTTGATATTGGTGCTCTGCCCCAGGCGCGGGCTGTCGAGCAGCCACAATGCGACCTTCAAGGAAAAACGCTTGGGTGCGGTAACAGTTTGGGGCGTGTCGGTAACAGAAGGTGATACTGAGCGAAACTTCATAAAGCACTGTGGGGCAGAACGGAAGGCGCGCCACTCTACTCTTTTTTTCGTACAGGTAAAGCTGAAAAAACCGTGCACGCCCGTCCTAGAGCAAGCGCTCGGGACAATCCACAGAAGCTGTGGATAACTCAGTGGACAACCCCCCTAGAACAGGCGCAAAGCCCCATGGAACGGGGGCCGCAGTCAAACTGACGATTTTTTCACCAATAAAAAAAAGCGAGATTTTTCATTGACTTAAATTTTGATTACAGGCAAATGGGCGCACTTGCACACCAGTGACAGCAGGGTTACACCCTTGGCCACAAATGTGCACAAGTCCCGATCGACTGGTTATATCGGCGGCGTTTTTTGATTCAACACCGGTTAAACATGTTACTGACCGGGCAAACCCGAGGGCTTTTCAAATCCGCCTCGGCTCGCCACACTGCGCCACCGACAATGCAAACCAGTAGGGCCGATGAAAGGAATTCTGTTATTCGCCGGGCTGCTACTGGCCATCTGCGCGACCTCCCTGGGAATCAATGCCGCGCTCCCCTCTCCGGACGGCGCACTGTTCGCCATTGCTATCTTGCTGTCAGCAGCCTTTACCGCCGTGGTCCTGTGCATCGAACTCAGTGACGGAAAGATCAATGACATGCGCGAAGTGATCCACATGATCGAGACCGGCCAGTCCTTGCGATTGACGCTCGCCGCCTATGGGCTGGGGTGCGCCCTGGCCGCGTCCATGACCGTACTGGTCTATCGCGAGTTGCTCGGCGGCTGATCGAAGTTTTTTTGCAATCGGCCTTCCCTTCCCTGTTTCAATCCGTTACTATCCGCGGCGTTAGTACCAAGCTGAAAGTCAATTCTGGTCGAATACGTCCCCTGAACCACATGGGATCGGCCACCTCGATGGTTTCCAGGTATTCCTTGCGACGACACTGCCTTTGAACAAGCAAAGGGTGTCGCGAAGTTCCAATACTCTGACCGAACCAACCTGCAAATTGATCAGGATCTTCACCCCGGGCCCAGAACCTTTGCCCCTGTTGTGTTGCCTGCCCTCCTAAGTACCTACCTGCCAGCCCAAGCGCGCCTAATTCCATAGCGCTTCAAACTGGCTGCTTTGTTCCAGTCGGGTTCTTCGTTTGATCAATGGTGATCAGCGTTACTGGAACGTTTTAACGTTGCACGGTTCTTATCCGTGTCATTTGTAGGAACACCAATAATATGAACGCTCAAATCCACACTCAGGATGCCATTCGCGCCCTCACCAACGCTTTTGCCCCAATGAACTGCCTGATCATGGCTGCTCGCAAAGGCTGCTTCAGCTTCACCCTGGTCAACGAACACGGCATCGCTCGTCACAGCGAACGCCTGTACCCCGATCAATACTCCAGCGCAGAACCGCTGCAGGCCGTGATCGATCGTACCCGTCAGGCACTGACCGCCTGATCGACCCGCGTCGCTGAAACCTCAAAAACCCTGTTTGAACAACAGGGTTTTTTATTGCCTGGAATTTGGCCTTGAGTCCGTGGCGCTAAGTACAAATCGATATAAACGTTATAACCGGTTGCAGAAGATGTTTTAAAAACAGTCCTTTACATCAGGAATATGACACTACACTTCAAGTCAAGCGGCATGATCCGCTTACGACGGGCCTGAGATCCGATTCATTGCTGCCAAGCTCCCCTTCTCAGGCTCGTCCACTCTTTGCAAGGACTGAGGCTCGTATGGGTATTGCCGCCAGTGAATTGTGTCGCTATGTGATCCGGCCGACGCTGATGTACCTCGGCCGTCACAGCTCGACAGCCGAATCCCTGCTGCTGGGCATTGCCGCCAGCCAGTCAGAACTGGGCTCGGCGCTGCATGACCGGCGCGGCCATGGCCTCTACAGCATCACCGAACCACGTCACCGCGCCCTCTGGGATGACTACCTGGCCCTTGACCCGGAACGCGCCAGCCTGGTGCGCGGGCTGGCCAGCCAACATGCGTTCCTCAGCGCGCCTCAGTTGGAGTTGACCGTGAACCTGCGCTACGCCACGGCCATCGCCTGGTTACTGGTGGAACAACAACGCCCTGCCCTTCCCGCACCCGGCGATGTGCTGGCCATGGCGCGTATCTGGAAAGAAATATTCCATCCACAAGGCCGCCTGCGAGATTTCACCCAAGCGTGGCAAACCTGTGTAAGCCCCCTGAAACAGGCAGCTTGCTGACCGGGCAAATTGCAAGATTCGGCAAAAAACGGCAATTTTGGTCGGATTGTCCTACAAAACCGCTCTATCTCCTGCATTACAGCCTATAGCGCGATGTGAAATTTATTGATACTTTCCGCAGCGGTGATCACACGGAGTTCTAATAATGAAAAAAGTAATGCTCAAGACCACACTTAGCCTCGCCGTTGCCATGGCATCCTCCCAATTGTTCGCCAGCGGCTTTGCCCTCAACGAACAGAGCGTCAGCGGGATGGGTACCGGTTTCGCAGGTCGCTCTTCTTCTGCCGATGATGCGAGCACTGTGTTCGGTAACCCTGCCGGTATGGCACGCCTGGAAGGCCAACAGATCACCGGTGGCGTTGCAGCCATTGATGCCTCCACCGATATCAGCAATGTCAGCGGCCGCTCCGCTGGCAGCAACAAAGGCGATATGGTGCCTTTCACTGCCGTGCCTTTCGGTTTCTACACCAATAAGCTCAACGACCAGTGGGCTGTCGGCTTCGGCGTCTATGCGCCGTTCGGCCTGGTAACCGACTACGAAAGCGGCTTCCAGGGCCGTGGCTTTGGCAGCAAGAGCGAAGTGAAAGTCATCACCTTGCAACCGACCGTCAGCTACGCCTTCAACGACCGCGTTTCCGTGGGTTTTGGCCCGACCATCAACCGCATTGCCGGCACCCTGGAATCGGACCTGACGCTGAACCCTCGCGCGCCAGACACCAATATCAAGATCAAGGGTGACGACACCGCGCTGGGCTTCAACATCGGCGTACTGGTCCAAGCCACCGATACCACCCGTGTCGGCCTGACCTACCACTCCAAGGTCAGCTACAAGCTGGACGGCCACACCGAAGTCACCGCACCGACCGCGACCTCGCCGTTCCTGCGCAGCAACCGCTATGACGCCTCGCTGAAAATCGACACACCTGAGTCCTACGACCTGTCCGTCACTCAAGACCTGACCGACGCGTGGAAACTCTATGCCGGTGCAACCTGGACACGCTGGAGCCGCCTGAAAGACATCACCGTCAAGAACGAAGGCGTCAGCGGCGCTAATGGCGGCGCGCTTGCCCCAGGCCTGGTCAGCACAATCAAGGAAGACCAGAACTGGCACGACACCTGGGCCTACGCCGTGGGTACTTCGTACCAGCTCACCAAGCAAGTGGTACTGCGTACCGGCCTGACATTCGACCAGTCGCCTACCAACAACACGGATCGCTCACCGCGCATCCCGACCGGCGACCGTACTATCTTCAGCCTGGGCCTGGGCTACCAGGTCATGGATAACATGACCATCGACCTGGCCTACTCCTACCTGAAGGAAGAGGACGTCAAGATCTCGCGCTCCAACCAATTGGCCAGCTACAACGCCAAGTATGAAAACAGCGCCAACGGTTTCGGCTTGGGCATGACCTACAAGTTCTAACCGCAGTCGTATAAAAAAGCCCCGCTCTCCTGTGAAGGAGGCGGGGCTTTTGTTTGGCTGGCGGTCAGGGTTTGGAAGCCAATGCCTGTTCCACCGCCTTGATCAGCTCCGGACTGTCCGGCTTGGTCAGGCTGGAAAAACTGGCAACCAGATTGCCCTGGCGATCCACTACATACTTGTAGAAGTTCCACTTGGGCGCGGCGTCGGCCTGCTGTGCAAGCACCTTGAACAGGTGCACCGCATCCGGCCCCTTGACCTTCTGCGGCTCGGTCATGGTGAAGGTCACGCCATAGTTCACGTAGCAGACCTTGGCGGTTTCTTCCCCGGTCTTGGCTTCCTGTTTGAAGTCATCGGACGGCACGCCGATCACTTCCAGACCTTCGCCCTTGTAGCGCTGATACAACGCTTCCAGGCCCTTGAATTGCGGGGCAAAGCCGCAGAAGCTCGCCGTGTTGACGATCACCAAGGGTTTGCCAGCGAATTGCTGGCACAGATCGATGGATTCCTTGGCCCGCAGCTTGGGCAACTGGCCCTCCAGCAACGGTGGGCAACTGGCGGCCATCGCCACGCTACCAATAGCCATCAGGACGGGTACAGCGAGCCAGCGCATCTGCATGTCAAAAGTCCTTAAGTCAGTTCAGACCCACAACTTAGCAGATCGCCATGCCCAGTTGCATCAACGCCAGGCCGCCCCGTTGCCAACCCCACCAGGCCAGCAGCAACAACCCCAGCCCCACAGCCAACAGCATAAGACGCGCTGTCATGCTCATGCCGCCTCCATCTGCGCCTGAATGCGCGCCACCGGCCGCTCACGCACCGGCCAATTCAGCGCGGCGGCGAGCAGGCTGAGTAAAATTGCCACCTGCCAGATCAAATCGTAGCTGCCGGTTCGATCATAGACCACCCCGCCCAGCCATCCGCCGAGGAACGAGCCAAGCTGGTGGAACAGGAACACAATCCCGCCGAGCATCGAGAGGTTGCGCACCCCAAACAGGGTCGCGACGGTGCCATTGGTCAGCGGCACCGTGGACAACCACAAAAAGCCCATCGCCATGCCAAACAGATACGCCGTGACTTCGGTGACCGGCGCCCACAGGAACAACACAATCACTACCGCCCGCAACAGATACAAGCCGGTGAGCAGACGTGGCTTGGACATGCGGCCACCGAGCCAACCCGCCGTGTAGGTGCCAAATACGTTGAACAGGCCAATCAAGGCCAGCACCGTGGTGCCCACCGTGGCCGGCAGGTGCTGGTCGACCAGGTACGCCGGCAAGTGCACACCGATAAACACTACTTGGAAACCGCACACAAAAAAGCCGAAGGACAGCAGCCAGAAGCCGGAGTGGGAGCAGGCCTCTTTCAGCGCTTCGCCCAGGGTTTGCTGGCCCACCGTGACCGCCAGCGGCCGGTCCTTGAGCATGGCGACCAGCGGCAGGATCAACGCCACCATCAAGCCCAGCGCCAGCAAGGCGGCCGACCAGCCCAGCCAACCAATCAAGCCGAGGGTGCCGGGCACCATGGCGAACTGGCCGAACGAGCCGGCGGCGCTGGCAATGCCCATGGCCATGCTGCGTTTTTCCGGCGCAACGGCGCGGCCAACCACGCCGAGAATCACCGAGAACGAAGTGCCGGACAGGCCAATGCCAATCAGCAAACCTGCGCTCAACGACAATGACCACGCGGAGTCGGACATGCCCATGAGCACCAGGCCGACGGCGTACAACACCCCGCCGACAAACACCGCCTTGGTCGCGCCGAAACGGTCGGCCAAGGCCCCGGTAAATGGCTGCGCCAAGCCCCAGATCAGATTCTGCAAGGCGATGGCAAAGGCAAAGGTTTCACGCCCCCAACCGAATTCGCTGCTCATCGGCGCCAGGAACAGGCCAAAGCCATGCCGTACGCCCAAGGACAACGCCAGGATCAGCGCACTCCCTAAAAGGACCCAACCACTGGTGCGCCACATCGAGGTCATTTCTTATTCTCCGTTCGCGGGTATATACCCGCTTGTAGTCGAACAAACCGCCATTCAGGCGAGTTCATCCAGCAAGGCCAACAACATTTCGCGCTTTTCGGCGCCGAGCTTATCAATCAATTTCTGTTGCGCCGCTTCCCAAGCCGGTAACGCGGCAGTCAGCCGCTCTTGCCCTGTGGCAGTCAACACCACCAGGCGGTTGCGCAAATCGTCACCCTCCACCAACTGCACCAGCCCCTCACCTTCCAGGACGCGCAGGTTGCGCCCCAGGGTGCTGCGATCCAGGCCCATGGCGTCCGCCAGGCTGGAAATGCTCGGCTGGTCGAGACGCTGCAGGTTGCACAACAGAGAATACTGGGCAACGTTGATCCCGAAGCCGTCGAGAGCGCCGTCGTAGTGCCTGCTGACGCCACGGGCAGCGCGTCGCAGGTTGGTGCATAAACATTGGGAGGCAAGCATAGAGCGTGTATATACCCGGAGTTAATCAATTGCAAGAAAGCGTTACAACGCCAGCCCGACCAGCACCGCGGCTTCAAGCAGCTCCAGCAGTGCGCCAGCAGTGTCGCCGGTGGTACCGCCCAGACGCTTGACCATCAACTGGCGCAGCCACACGAAACACAGTGCCGCCAGCAACACCGCGATGCCGCCGCTGAAACCGCCGATCAGAATGCAGGCCAACCCGCTGAGGATCAGCACCTGTTGGCCGACAATTCGCGGCAGATGGTCTGACAGTGCCTGACCCAATCCGCCCGCCCGCACATAGCGCGTGCTGAGAAACAGCGCCAGCATCGAAGCGCGTCCGATCAGGGGCGCCAGGATCAACGCGGCGCCATTGTGTTGTTCGATCAATGCCACCAGCGCGCTGAACTTGAGTAGCAGCACCAAGCCCAGGGTGACCACCGCAATCGGGCCGCTGCGCGGGTCTTTCATGATGCTGAGGGTGCGCTCGCGGTCGCCAAAACCACCCAGCCAAGCATCGGCGCTGTCGGCCAGGCCGTCCAGGTGCAGGCCACCGCTGAGCAACACCCAGGCTGTGAGCAGCAACGCGGCGTGCAACAGCAACGGGGCGCCCTGCAACACCTGGTTGAGGCCCCATAACAGCACGCCGAACAGCAACCCAACCAGCGGATAAAACAACAACGAACGGCCCAGTTCTTGAGGTTGCGGCATGCCCGGCAAGCGAATGGGCAGGCTGCTGAGAAATTGCAGGGCGATCCAGAACGGCAGCATCGTCAGAGTCCTTCCTTCAACACACCATCGGCTTCAACCTGCAGGCCGAACAAGGCACCGTGACCCACTTCAACATTCAGCAGTTGCTCACGGGGCAACCCTCGCGCCTGAGCCAGCAGCAGGCGCATCACACCGCCATGACTGACCAACAGCACCCGCTGGCCCGCGTACGCCTGATGCAGCCGGGCGACAGCGCCAAGCACGCGCTCGGAAAACTGGATGACAGGCTCACCCTCCGGCGGCGTGAAGCCATAGGGGTTGGCCCAGAACAAGCCCAGCCCTTCGGCATCGGTATCCATCAACGCGGCCGCACTCTGCCCTTCCCAGGCGCCGAAGTGAAGCTCCTGCAAGTCAGGCTCCAGACTCACCGGCAAATCAAGTTGCGTCCCCAGCTCCCGGGCGAACAGAGCGCAGCGTTGCAGCGGCGAGCTGATCAGCCGATCCCAGGGCTCTTGCCCCACCACTGCGTCGCGCATCTGCTGCCAGCCGTTGGCGGTCAGCGCATCGTCCAGGCTGCCACGCAGGCCGCCGCCCAGCTCGGTTTCGCCGTGGCGCAGCAGGTCCAGGCGCAAGGTCATGCGGGGCGATCCGCCACGGCGGCTTCGGCGAAGGTCGCCATCTGCCCGTGCAGCGCGCATGCCAGACGCAACAAGGGCACCGCCAACGCCGCGCCGCTGCCTTCGCCCAGCCGCAGGCCCAGTTCCAGCAACGGTTGCGCATCGAGGCTGTGCAGCACATGGCGATGACCCGGCTCGGCACCCCGATGGCCGAACACCAGCCATTCGCGGCATGCCGGGTTCAAGCGCACCGCCACCAGCGCGGCCACGCTGCAGATGAACCCATCCACCAGCACCACGATGCCTTCCTGGGCGCAGGCCAGGTAGGCGCCAACCAAGGCAGCAATTTCAAAACCGCCGAGATTGAACAGGGTTTGCAACGCATCGCTGCGCTGACCGGCGTGCAACCCCAGGGCGCGCTCGATGACCGCGACCTTGTGGCTGACCCCTGCGGCATTCAAACCGGTGCCAGGGCCTGTGAGGTCAGTGACCTGGCAATCCAGCAATGCGCAGGCCAAGGCACTGGCGGCAGTGGTGTTACCGATGCCCATCTCGCCGCCGATAAACAGCTGCGCGCCGCCTGCCAGGGCGCGGTGTGCGCTGTCTCGCCCGGCTTGCAGGGCCAGTTGCCCCTGAGACTGGGTCATCGCCGGGCCATGCACGAAATTGGCCGTGCCCGCACCGATATTCAGGTGACGAACGCCGGGCAAATCCAGGGACGGCGTGACCGTCCCAAGGTCAACCACTTCCAATTGCGCTTGCAGTTGCCGCGCCAACACACTGATTGCCGCACCACCGGTGACAAAGTTTTGCAGCATCTGCCCGGTCACCGCCTGGGGAAATGCCGACACGCCTTCAGCGACCACGCCGTGATCGCCGGCAAAAATCGCGATCCACAGGTGATCCACCGACGGTTTGACCTGGCCCTGCAAACCCGCCAACTGCACCGCCAGCGCCTCCAACTGACCGAGGGAGCCAGCGGGCTTGGTCAACTGCTGCTGACGCGCCAGCGCCTGTTCGTGGGCTGTGGCATTCACCGCCTTGCAGGGGTTGAGCCACCAGGAATCGGTCATAACGCAGTACCTTTCAAAGTCAGGGGCAGGCCGGCAACCGTCAGCACAACGCGCTGACATTGCTCGGCCAAGGCTTGATGCAGCCAACCGGCTTCATCCACATAACGGCGAGTCAATTCGCCCAGCGGCACGACACCCAGACCGGTCTCGTTGCTGACAAAAATGATTTCCCCCGGCAGCGACGCCAGGGTTTGCAACAGTTGATCACGCTCGCACGCAAGGCGCGCCGGGTCTTCGAGCATCAGAAGATTGGTGAGCCATAAGGTCAGGCAATCCACCAGCAGGCAGCGATCAGTGGCGGCGTTTTCCTGTAGCACACGCGCTAGGTCGATGGGCTCTTCAACCAGGCCCCAATGGTCGGGACGACGCTGGCGGTGCAAAGTGACACGCTCGTTCATCTCACCGTCGAGCGGCTGGCTGGTGGCGATATAAATGACGGCAAGCCCGCTCTCTGCGGCAAGCTTTTCGGCCAGGCGGCTCTTGCCCGAACGGGCGCCGCCGAGGATCAATTGATACATGCAAAGGCCTCTGACAAACAATGTGGGAGCGGGTTTGCTCGCCAATTAGGGTGCATCAGTGAATGCACCTATGGCTGACCCACCGCATTCGCGAGCAAGCCCGCTCCCACAGTTAAGTTGTGGCGTGCCAGGTGGACACGAGGCGGTCGCCAGAGCGCTATCGCAGGCAAGCCAGCTCCCACAGGAAACCTGATCGGCTTTTGCGCAGGCTTTTGATTTTGATCTCAGGCGCCCCGTTAAACCACGCTGGCCGAACGCAGGCTTGAATCCGTGGGTAACCCGGCAGGACGCCGGGTTAGCCGCACTGGGCCAGGGATGGCCCATTGCGGCGGCCCACGGATTCAAGCCGGAGAGAGGGCACACCGAGCCTAGGCGAGGTGCCGAGTGGTGGGGCGAGGACCTTTTGGTTACTTTTGGGTCCTTCCAAAAGTGACCCGCTGTAAGAGCGGAACCATAAGTGGTCGTTGCCGCAGCAATGGATATGTACACCGATCCACCGCTATCGCCGGCAAGCCAGCTCCCACAACTGGGTCGTGTGAACACCGTCAGATCCCACATAGCTTGCGCAACAAATCGGTGTCCAAGTGGTGCTCCACCAAGTCCGCCAACCGCTCGATATCGCGCTCGCGCAAGCCGTGATAATCCACCTCTTGCACATCCTGCAACCCGGCCCAACGCAGCAACGCGCTGCACGCAGCCGGGGTCTCGAATAGGCCGTGCAGGTAGGTGCCTAGAATTTGCCCATCAGGGCTCTGCGCGCCATCGCTGCGGCCATCGTCCAGCAGGACCGCAGCGCTTGCCAAGGCAGCGCCGCAGGTCACCCCCGCATGGATTTCATAACCGCTGACGTCGGCATCTTCCAATACCAGACGCCCACGCACATTGCGCAGTTGTTTCTCTTGTTCCAGGGTGGTGCTGAACGCCAGCAACCCAAGGCCGGCACTGGAGCCCGCGAGCCCTTCCAGACCCAGCGGGTCATGGACCTGCTCGCCGAGCATCTGCAAGCCGCCGCAGATCCCCAGTACCTTGCCGCCATAACGCAGATGCCGCGCCACGGCGGTGTCCCAGCCGTTGGCACGCAGATAGGCCAGGTCACTGCGCACGCTTTTCGAGCCCGGCAAGATGATCAGGTCAGCGGCAGGTATCGCCTGGCCCGGCCCGACGAACTGCAAGTCCACCTGGGGGTGCAAGCGCAGCGGGTCGAAGTCGGTATGGTTGCTGATGCGCGGCAGCACCGGCACCACCACCTTGAGCACCTGGGCGGCCTTGTCGATCTGGCGCTGGTCGATGCCGTCTTCCGCCTCCAGGTGCAGGTCCATCACGTAGGGCAGCACGCCTATTACCGGTTTGCCGGTGCGCGCTTCGAGCCAGTCCAGGCCTGGTTGCAGCAACGCGATATCGCCGCGAAAACGGTTGATGATGAAGCCCTTGACCCGCGCCTGCTCACTGGGCGACAGCAGCTCCAGGGTGCCGACCAGATGGGCGAACACGCCGCCGCGGTTGATGTCCGCGATCAACAGCACCGGGCAGTCCACCGCTTCGGCGAAGCCCATGTTGGCGATGTCATTGGCGCGCAGGTTGATCTCGGCCGGTGAGCCCGCGCCTTCGACCATCACCACCGGGTAGGCCTGGCTCAAACGGGTGTGGGAGGCCAGCACCGCTTGCATCGCAATGGCTTTGTAGTCGTGGTAGGCCACGGCATTCATGCTGGTGACAGCACGGCCATGGATGATCACTTGGGAGCCGGTGTCGCTGTTGGGCTTGAGCAACACCGGGTTCATGTCGGTGTGGGGTGCCAGGTTGGCAGCCTGGGCCTGCACCGCCTGGGCACGGCCGATCTCGCCGCCTTCGGCGGTCACCGCGCTGTTGAGCGCCATGTTCTGCGGCTTGAACGGCGCCACCGCGACGCCCTGGCGTACCAGCCAGCGACATAGCGCAGTCACCAGGGTGCTTTTACCGGCGTCGGAGGTGGTGCCCTGCACCATCAACGTGATCATGTGGCGTCCTTATAGGCGGCCAGGGCTTCGTCAAGGCGCAGCCAGTCGGCGTCGGTGCCGGGCAGGCCCAAGCGCACGCTGCTGTTGTGCACAAACAGGCGCAGCAGGATGCCGCGTTGGGCCATGAACTCGTACAGCCGTTCAGCGTGGGGGGTTATCAACCACTGGAACAATGCGCAGCCGCCGTGAGGTTGAAGGCCGCGGCGCTCAAGCAACTCGAACAGACGCTGGCCGGCTGCGATGCAACGACTGCGCTGGCGCGCATGCCCGTCGGTGTCGCGCAGGCACACTTGGCCCAGCACCCGCGTCGGACCACTGACAGCCCAGGGCCCGACCTGTTCGGCCAACAGCTTGAGCAACTTGCGCTCGGCCAGCACAAAGCCCAGGCGCACGCCGGCCAGGCCGAAGAACTTGCCGAATGAGCGCAGCACGATCAAGCCGACCTGATCGGCATGGCTGGCCAGGCTCAAGTCCGGGGTCACGTCAATGAATGCCTCGTCCACCACCAGCCAGCCACCGCGCTGGGCCAGCCGCGCATGCCAGTCCAGCAGGCGTTGCGGGCTCAGGCTCAAGCCGGTGGGGTTGTTGGGGTTGACCACGACCAGCACGTCGAGGCTGTCGAGAAAGAAGTCGACTTCCTGCTCCTGCACTTCACGCACCACATAACCGGCACGGCGCCAGGCTTCGGCGTGCTCGGCGTAACAGGGCGAAAGCACGCCGACCTTACCGGACCGACGCAGGCGCGGCAGCAGTTGAATCGCTGCCTGGGAACCCGGCACCGGCAGCAACGGGCCGGCACCGTAATAATCGCTGGCAGCCTTCTCCAAGCCGTCATCGGTTTCCGGCAAGCGCGCCCAGGCACGCAAGGGAATCTCGGGGATCGGCCACGGCCAGGGCGCCAGGCCGCTGGACAGGTCAAGCCAATCCGCTTCGGCAATGCCGTACTCAATCGCGGCCTTACGCAGCCGACCACCATGTTCAAGCATAGATTTGCGCCCCCACGCACAGGACCAGCAGCCACAGCCATACGCCGCGCTGCACCAGTTGCCAGCCGCGATCAATGGAATCGGCGTCGGCCGGCGGGCCTTCGCCCAATAGCGGGCGCTGATGCACCTCGCCGTGATAAATCGCCGCGCCGCCGAGTTCCACACCCAAGGCTCCGGCCCCTGCCGCCATCACCGGGCCGGCGTTGGGGCTGTCCCAGGTCGGGCCCTGGGTGCGCCAGCATTTGAGCGCCAGGCGGGTTTTACCCAATAGCGCGTAGGTTAAAGCCACCAAGCGCGCAGGAATATAGTTGAGCACATCATCGATCCTGGCGGCTGCCCAGCCGAAGCGCTCAAAGCGCTCATTGCGATAGCCCCACATGGCGTCCAGGGTGTTGCTCAGACGATAGAGCACCACGCCCGGCACACCGGCCACCACAAACCAGAACAACGCGGCGAATACCGCATCGCTGCCGTTCTCCAGCACCGATTCGGTGGCCGCACGCGCGACTTCCGTGTGGTCCAGTTCGCTGGTCTGGCGGCTGACCAGATAACTCACACGTTTACGCGCTTCGTCCAGGTCGTCACTGCGCAGGGCCTGGGCCACCGGCATCACGTGCTCACCCAGGCTGCGCATGCCCAAGGCGCAGTACAGCGCCAGGATCTCCAGCAGCCAGCCGATATAAGGCGCCCACGACAACGCCGTGGCCAACAGGGTCAGCGGCACCACCGCGATAAACCACGCAGTCACACCATGGCTGCGCCAGCCACGCCCGCCAGTATTGAAACGTTGTTCGATACGCCCGGCGAAATTGCCGAACGCCACCAGCGGATGCCAGCGCCTGGGCTCACCCAGCAGCGCATCCAGCGCCACCGCAGCGACACACAGCAAGGCCACACTCATTGACTCACTCCCCACTTGTTTTCATACAGCATGTCACTGAGCGGTCGCGGCTCGGCCCAGCCCTCGAGTTGCAACATCGGTGCCGGGTAAAACTCTGCCACCGGGCCCAGGCACAACACTGCCAGGGGTTTTGCGCCGGGCGGCAAGCCCAGCAGCTCGGCCAGGGCCTGGGGATCGAACAGCGAAACCCAGCCCATGCCCAACCC
>NZ_WKFA01000072.1:0-26284 GCF_021605325.1 Pseudomonas sp. PA-7-1E | reverse complement strand
CGCCATGCCCCACACGGCCTGGGCCACCACGGCTACGGCGACCACCTTGAGGCCGTGCAGCGCGCCAGGGGGCAGGGCGCTGCCGTAGTGGGCCAGCCCCAGGGCAAACAGGATCAGGGCGATGGCCGACGGCAAGGTGAACCCGGCCCAGGCTGCCGCCGCGCCCCGGTAACCTGCGCGGGACAGGCCCAACGCGATACCGACCTGGCTGCTGGCCGGGCCTGGGAGGAACTGGCACAGCGCGACCAGTTCGGCATAGCTGCGCTCGCTGAGCCAGCGGCGGCGGGTGACGAACTCTTGGCGAAAATAACCCAGGTGCGCAATCGGCCCGCCGAAGGAGGTGAGGCCCAGGCGCAGGAAAATCAGGAACACTGACCAGGGGCGGCTGCGGTGATCGGCAAGCTGGGGCAAGGGGATGTCTCGGGCAACGGTGCTGGATGTTGCCGACCATAACCAATTTTCATGACGCGTAGAAGCGCGGGTATTTTGCCGCCCCCATTGAATTTATCCGCAGTTGTTCGAGTCACTTAAAAGCAGTGTACTGTTTTCCATCCACTGGACCTCAAGGACCGACCATGACCTTTTTCATCTTCCTGCTCGCCTGCGCCGCCGCCGCCAGCACTGGCGTGATCTTCAAACCCGGCGCCTGGTACGAATCCCTGGTCAAGCCCAGCTTCACCCCGCCTAATTGGCTGTTCCCGGTGGCATGGACGATCATCTACCTGCTGTTGGCCTGGGCCGGTTACCGCTTGACCCTGATCCCCGGCAGCGAAATGGTGTTGGCCCTGTGGGCGGCGCAGATTGCGTTGAATACCCTGTGGACGCCGGTGTTCTTTGGTGCCCATCGTTTGTTCGCCGGGATGGTGATTATCGTGCTCTTGTGGCTCACCGTGGCAGCGATGGTGGTGCTGGCCGTTCGCCTGGATTTGATCACCGGCCTGATCCTGTTCCCGTACCTGGCGTGGCTGTGCGTGGCCGCGGCGTTGAACTTCTCGATCCTGCGTAATAATCGCTGATGGCCTACCAGCATTGGCCCGCCAGCGAGCCCGAACTGGCCCAGATGCGCCGCTTCAATCGCAAACTGGCGTGGATGCCGCGCTTCAAGGTCCGCAACCGCGTGATGCCGCGTCTGATCCAGGCGCTGTTGCGTGCCAGCCAGACCTTCAAGAAGGCGCCCCTGGCGGAACGCAAAATGCTCGGGGCGATCCCCTTGCGCATCCTTCGCCCCGCTGGCCCGCCCAGAGGCGTGGTGCTGGATATCCACGGCGGTGGCTGGGTGATCGGTAATGCGCAAATGGATGACGACCTTAACCTTGGCATGGTCAACGCGTGCGATGTGGCGGTGGTGTCGGTGGATTATCGGCTGGCGGTGGATACGCCGATCGAAGGGCTGCTGGATGACTGCCTGACGGCTGCGCGCTGGCTTTTGGCGGACTGCCCGGAGTTTGCCGGCCTGCCGGTGTTTTTTGTCGGTGAGTCGGCCGGCGGGCACCTGGCGGCGGCCACTTTGTTGGCGCTCAGGCAATGGCCCGAGTTGCTCCAGCGGGTAAGCGGCGCGGTGTTGTATTACGGCGTCTACGATTTGACCGGCACCCCCAGCGTGCGCACGGCCGGGCCGGACACCTTGTTGCTGGACGGGCCGGGCATGGTTCAGGCGCTGCGCCTGCTGACGCCGGGGATCAGCGACGAGACGCGCCGACAGCCACCGTTGTCGCCCTTGTATGGGGACTTTGAGGGGCTGCCGCCAGCGTTGATGTTCGTGGGCGAACTGGACCCGCTCAAGGATGACACCCTGCTGATTGCCGAGCGATGGCCAACGGCGGATGCTCATTTGCTGCCGGAAGCGGCCCATGGGTTTATTCACTTTCCGGTGGCGATGGCCGATCGCGTGTTGGCTTACGCTCGCCAGTGGATAACGGGCCGGATCCTTGGCGATGAGCGTTAGTATCGAGGCGGTGCAGGCCGCTGACATTCCCGAGGTGCTGAGCTTTGCTTTGCAGGCGCGTGATGAACTGTTTCCCACGCTCAGTGCCACCGGTGTCCCCCACGATCTGGCACAGTTTGAAGCCATCTACCTTGAGGGCGGCGGGCGGTTTTTGATTGCTCGTGCCGAAGGCCGGATCGTTGCCTCGGTGGCTTATCGGCCCTACGACGGCCGCTTCCCGCAGTTGAACTACCAGGGGCGCAAGACGGTGGAAGTGGTGCGCCTGTATGTGCTCCCGGCTATGCGACGCTTGGGCCTGGCTGGCCGGTTATACCGCTCGCTGCAAGCGCTGGCGCGGGCCGATGGCGTAGAGGTGATGTACCTGCACACCCATCCGTTTCTGCCCGGTGCGATTGATTTCTGGCAGCGGCAGGGGTTCGACGTGGTGGATGTCGAGGCCGACCCGATCTGGCAAACCATCCATATGCACCAACTTCTGTAGGAGCGAGCTTGCTCGCGAAAAACGTCAACGATAACGCGTGTTTTCTGAATGAACGCGGCGCCTGGAAGTTTTTCGCGAGCAAGCTCGCTCCTACAGGTTCAGTTGGAGCGCAGGCGCAGGATTTGCGCGCCGTCGAACGGGTCTGTCAGGTAATGCCCCTGCACCCCGAAGGTCTCTTGCAAACGCTGCGGCGTCAGCACCTCCAGCGGCGCGCCCAGTGCCACCAGTTGCCCGCGATCCAGCACGGCCAGGCGATCACAGGTTAACGCCTGATTCAGATCATGCAGGGCAATCAAGGTGGTCACCGGCAAGCCTTGCACACCTTTGAGGATCGCCAGTTGATGCTGGATATCCAGGTGATTGGTCGGCTCATCCAGCAACAAAATCTGCGGGCGTTGCGCCAGGGCGCGGGCGATGTGCACGCGCTGGCGTTCGCCACCCGAGAGGCTGCGCCAGGCGCGTTGGCTCAGGTGGGTGGCGTCTACGTCATGCAGGGCCTGGTGCACGATGGCATCGTCTTCACGCGACCACGGGCTCAATGCCGACAGCCACGGTGTGCGGCCCAGGGCCACGGCGTCGAACACGCGGATGGCGTCGTCGGTGTCGGCCTGTTGCTCCACCACCGCCAGCTGTTGCGCGATGGTGCGGCGCGACAACTCACCGAGCCGCTTGCCACCCAGGCGAACTTCGCCGCTGGCCGGCACACGTAATCCGGCCAGCAATTTGAGCAGGGTGGATTTGCCTGAACCATTGGGCCCGACGATACCGAGGGTTTCACCCAACTGCACGTCGAGGTCAATGTCACGCAGCAACTGCGCGTCACGCACTTTGAAGCCCAGGCCGCGGCAACTGAGTACGCTCATCGCGCATTCCTCCGGCCGATCAGGATCAGCGCAAACACTGGCGCGCCCACCAATGCGGTGACCACACCCACCGGAATCACCTGGCCCTTGATCAAGGTGCGCGACAGCACGTCCGCAGCGATCAAAAACAGCGCGCCCCCCAAGGCGCTGGCCGGCAGCAAGCGCGAATGCCCGGTGCCAAGCAACAGGCGCACCGCATGGGGAATCACCAAGCCGACAAACCCGATGGAGCCGACGATGGATACCATCACCGCCGTCACCAGCGCGGCGCAGGCCACCAGCACAAATTGCACGCGGCGCACCGGGATGCCGAGGGAGGCTGCCGAGTCGCTGCCGAAGGTGAACGCATCCAGTGCACGCCGGTGCCACAGGCACACCGCGAGCCCCACGACCGCCACCGGCACCGCCAACCACACCGACGGCCAGCGCACGCCGCTGAGGTTGCCCAGCAGCCAGAACATAATGCCGCGGGCTTGTTCGGAGCTGGCCGACTTGGTGATCAGGAAGGCCGTCAGAGCATTGAACAACTGTGAACCGGCGATGCCCGCGAGGATGATCTGCCCGGTACCGCTGGACGATCCGCTGGCCCGTGCGAGCAGCGTCACCAGCGCAAAGGCCGCCATCGCCCCCACAAACGCGCCCGCCGATAACGACACCAGGCCACCGCCCACGCCGATCAAGGCAACGAGCACCGCGCCGGTTGACGCGCCGGCGCTGATGCCCAGCAAGTACGGGTCGGCCAGCGGGTTACGCAGCAGCGATTGCAGGATCACGCCGCACGTTGCCAACCCTGCGCCGCAAGCTGCGGCCACCAATGCACGGGTGAGGCGGTAGTTCCATACCACGCCTTCGTCGATGGGGTCCAGTACGTAGCCGGCGCTCCAGAGTTTATTGGCGAGCACCTGCAGCACCACCTGTGGTTCGATGGCGGTTTCACCGATGGCGACGCCAGCGAGCAGGGCGAGCAGCAGCAACGCCAGGGCGAGTAGGGTGCGCATCATTGGCCCAGGTGGTAGCCGTCAATGGCGGCCGCCAGTTGTTCAAGGCCCTCGAAGGTGCGCAGGCTCGCCTGCAAGGCCAGAGCGTCGAGGATGATGATGCGGTTGTTCTTCACCGCGTCCATGTTGCGGGTCACGGGGTCGCTGCGCAGGAAGGCGAGTTTCTTTTCATGGTCGTCGGCCGGGTAGCGACGGCGATCCATGCGTGCGATCACCAGGAAGGTGGGATTGGCCTTGGCGATGGTTTCCCAGCCGACGGCAGGCCACTCCTCATCGGACTGCACCACGTTACGCAAGCCAAGGGTTTGCAGCATGAATTGCGGCACGCCTTTGTGGCCGGCTACGTAAGGGTCGCTGGCCATTTCGGCGCTGGAAAACCACACCAGTGCGCTGGCTTGCTGCAAGCCCTTGCCCTGGGCCGTGGCGACGGACTTGGCCAGGCGCGCCTTGAGTTCGTCGGTCAGTTGTTGGCCGCGATCCTGCACGTCGAAAATCTGCGCCAGTTGCTGGAGGCTCTGGTAGATCGTCTCGATGCGAAAGGGCTCCAATCGCGTGCCGTCGGCGCCGACCAGGTTGTCCTTGCCTTCGCAATCGGACGGCAACAGGTAGGTGGGGATTTTCAGTTCATGAAACTGCTCACGGGTACCGACCACGCCTTGGGGGCCCACCACCCATTCCAGCTCGGCGGCCACCAGTTGCGGGCGCTTGGCGAGTACGGCTTCGAAGCTGGGCTCGTTGTTGGCCAGGCGCTCGATGTGATCGTCCTGGGCCTTGTACTGCGCCGCCACGTTGTTGAACCACAGCGAAGTGCCGACCACCTTGTCGCCCACGCCCAGGGCATACAGCATCTCGGTGGCGGCCTGGCCGATGGTGACGCTGCGGGCGGGGGCGTGCTGGAGGGTCAGGGTGCTGCCGCAGTTTTGCAGGGTCAGCGGGTACTGAGTGGGCGCGGCTTGCGCCAGGGCACACATACCCAAGCCTGCGATCAGGGCGGTAACGCGTGGCAGCATGAGGCGATCTCCTTGTGAACCGTAGGTGCAGCAGGGGAGGTACGGCTCGGAAATACGCCCATGGAGGCTGCTGATGCGCAGGGCCAGGATGTCCTTCCCGGACACCCCGCCGGTTAGTGAGTTAGCTGGGCCGGCAGGTCTCCTGACTGATGCGTCGTCGCCATGCCCCGCCTTCCCGGACGTGGTCCAGTGGCATTCAAGGGCAGGCTCGGCATCTACAGTTGCGGGGGCAGTTTCGTTTCACGTCGCGTGCGGCGTTTCGAATTCCCTGTTAGTCCCATACGGGAACCGGCGGCGGTATGGTAAGCGATCACCCCCTGTAGGAGCGAGCTTGCTCGCGAAGGTCGTCAACGATAACGCGGGGAGCCTGATGCGCCGCGGCGTTCTCAGGTGCTTCGCGAGCAAGCTCGCTCCTACAAAAGAAGCGTCAGAGCCGAATATCCTGGGGGCCGCGGATCAGCGCTTCGATCCGGGTGCCTGTGGCGCGCTCTTCGTTGCTGAAGCCGTCGTAGTCGGCCAGGTTGGCGAAGCGGATACCGGTCAATTGTTCGATCGCAATCACACTGCGCTGGTAGGTTCGAAGCGGGCCGAATACCAGGTCGAGTTGGCCCAGTTCGCGGCTCTGGTCAATCATGTAGGCGCTGGCGGACGGCTTGCCATCGTCGCTGAGGTAGGCCACTACTTTCCAGAACGCCTTGGGGATTTTCACGCCACGGTACAGTCGGTCGTCATCGGCGAACACTGGCCCGGTAAACACCGTGGCCCGGGCTTTCCAGCGCTGGGTGTTGTCGAGAATGTAGTCTTCGAGCTCCAGCCAGGTCTTCTGGTTGAAGCCGCTCATCTGTGGCGAGCAGTTGGTGAAGTGAAAGGTGTCGAAGTTGGCGGTGTTGGCCTCATCGCCCCAGTTGGGGTCCTGGCGCCGCACCAGGTGGCCACGGTCCAGGCCATTGCCGGCATAAAGGTCTTCACCTACCTGCGCCTCCAGGGGCAGGCGACCATCGTAGGCCCAGGTGTCGTTGCTGCGCGTGATGTCCACATGCTTGGCGCCATCGATATTCACCCCCACGTACAGCGCCAGTCGTCGAGCGTGCGACATGGTGATGGAGAAATGCGTGTAGTCCAGGCGCTTGGGTTGCACATCGCCCGCCAGTGGCTGGTCAACCGTGGGCCATGGCACCACGAAGTCGCTGAGGAAGTCGTCGGCATAGCCAGCGCGGTTTTTGAGGTCCTTGGCCGCGGTGACGCGCGGCGTCGCGGCTCTGGCTTCCAGCAGGGTGGGGCTGGCCGCGACCAATGGGCGCAGGTCGGCAAGCCTTGGGCGGTGGGAAAGGTCGATGTTGGCTGCGCGGGCGGGCATGGGCATGTTCCTTATGGGCCTGGGATAAACACCACTGAAACACAAAACCATGACAATTTGGCCCAGGTGGCTAACTCAGGACTATCCTGAAAACCGTTACCCGGACGTTCATCACACGCCAAAAAGGAGCCAGCTCATGTGTGTTCGCCAACCGCGCAACCCGATTTTTTGCCTGATCCCGCCGTACATGCTCGACCAGATCGCCCGCCACGGCGACAAAGCCCAACGGGAAGTCGCATTACGCACGCGTGCCAAGGACAGCACGTTCCGCTCGTTGCGCATGGTCGCGGTACCCGCCAAGGGCCCGGCCCGCATGGCACTGGCCGTGGGCGCCGAGAAGCAACGCTCGATCTACAGCGCCGAAAACACCGACAGCCTGCCCGGCAAGCTGATTCGCGGTGAAGGGCAGCCCGCCAGTGGCGATGCCGCAGTAGACGAAGCCTATGACGGCCTGGGCGCCACCTTCGATTTTTTTGACCAGGTATTCGACCGCAACTCTATCGACGATGCGGGCATGGCGCTGGACGCCACGGTGCACTTCGGCCAGGACTACAACAATGCCTTCTGGAATTCGACCCAGATGGTGTTCGGCGATGGTGACCAGCAGTTGTTCAACCGCTTCACCGTGGCACTCGACGTTATTGGACATGAGTTGGCCCATGGCGTGACCGAGGATGAGGCCAAGCTGATGTACTTCAACCAGTCCGGTGCGCTGAACGAGTCGTTGTCGGATGTGTTTGGCTCGTTGATCAAGCAGTACGCGCTGAAGCAAACGGCCGAGGACGCCGACTGGTTGATCGGCAAGGGGCTGTTTACCAAAAAGATCAAGGGCACGGCGCTGCGCTCGATGAAGGCGCCAGGCACTGCGTTTGATGACAAGCTGCTGGGCAAAGACCCACAGCCTGGGCACATGGATGATTTTGTGCAAACTTACGAGGACAATGGCGGGGTGCATATCAATTCCGGCATCCCCAACCACGCGTTCTATCAGGTGGCCACCCGGATTGGCGGGTTCGCCTGGGAGCGTGCCGGGCGTATCTGGTATGACGCACTGCGCGATTCGCGGCTGCGGCCCAATTCCGGGTTTTTGCGTTTTGCGCGCATCACCCATGATATTGCCGGCCAGCTTTATGGTGTGAACAAAGCTGAGCACAAGGCAGTCAAGGAAGGCTGGAAAGCGGTGGGTATCAACGTTTGACGAAGCCGCCTGTGCGGCGAGGAACAGCCATGCGAATTTCAATCAAGGAAAGCGGCGGACCAGCGTTTTTTCCGGGGTTGGCCAAGCCGCGTACGGTGGAGTTGGATACGTTGCCCGAGCCCGACCAGCAGGAGTTGCGGCAACTGATTGAAGCATCCGAGTTTTTCAAGTTGCCGCAAAGCACCGATCCCGAGCCTGGCAACCCAGGTCGAGTGCATTACACTCTGACAGTAGCGGAGGGCGAGCGCGAGCACACAGTCTGTGTACTCGCGCCGGTGAATCCCCCGGCACTGGACGGTTTGGTGCAGTGCGTGCGACGGCATATTAATTGTTGAAGCGCCAATGCTGGCAGGCTACTTACGATCCAGCCATACCGTCTGCGCATTGCAGAACTCGCGTACGCCGAAGTGCGACAGCTCGCGGCCGAACCCGCTTTTCTTCACGCCGCCAAATGCCACCCGCGGGTCCGACACGCTGAACGCGTTGACAAAGACCCCGCCGGTTTCCAACTGATCGGCAATCGCCCGCGCCTTTGCGGAATCGGCCGTGAAGATGCTCGCGGTCAGGCCAAACTCGCTGTCATTGGCCAGCGCCACGGCGTGCTCGGCGTCGCGGGCGGTGATGATCGATGCCACGGGGCCGAACAGTTCCTGTTTGAACGACGTCATGTGGTCGGTGACGTCGGCCAGGATGGTCGGTTCATAGTAATTGCCCGCGCCCGCGACTTTATGGCCGCCCAGCAGCAGCGTGGCGCCTTCTTCCAGGGTCGCCTGGACCTGGCCGTGCAGTTCGTCACGCAGATCAAAGCGCGCCATGGGGCCGATATAGGTGGCGTCCGCGGTGGGCTCGCCCATCACCAGGGCGCGGCTGGCTTCAAGGAATTTGGCGGTGAAGGCTTCAACCACGCCCGCTTCGATGATCAAGCGCTTGGCGGCGGCGCAGACCTGGCCGCTGTTCTGGAAGCGGCCGATGACCGCGGCTTGCACGGCGGCGTCGAGGTCGGCGTCGTTGAGCACGATAAACGGGTCGGAGCCACCCAGTTCCAGCACGCATTTCTTCAATGCGGCCCCGGCCTGTGAGCCGATGGCGATGCCTGCGCGCACGCTGCCGGTGAGGGTCACAGCGGCGATGCGTGGGTCGGCGATGGCAGCGGACACGCCCTCCTGGGTGACGTTGATCACTTCGAACACGCCTTCAGCGAAACCGGCTTTACGCAGCGCTTGCTGGATCAGATAGGCGCTGCCCATCACGTTTGGCGCGTGTTTGAGCACATAGGTGTTGCCGGCGAGCAGGGTCGGCACCGCGCCGCGCAGCACTTGCCACACCGGGAAATTCCACGGCATTACCGCGAGGATCGGGCCCAGTGGGCGGTATTCGATCCGGGCGCTGCCGTTGTCCACCAGGGTGGGCTCCGGGGCGAGCATGGCCGGCCCGTGGGCGGCGTACCATTCGCTCAGTTGCGCGCATTTTTCGATTTCGGCGCGGGCCTGGGCGATGGGTTTGCCCATTTCCAGGGTGATCATTTGCGCCATCTCTTCAGCTTGCTCACGCAGGGCGGCAGCCAGGGCCAGCAGGTATTCGGCGCGCTGGCTCACAGGCGTGCGGCGCCAGGTGCGGAAGGCAGTGGTCGAGCGGGCGAGGGCGGCGTTCAGTTGTTCTGCGCTTTCGTAGGGGTAGCTGCCGACTGTTTCGCCGTTGGCGGGGTTGATCGACAGGGCGTGGGTCTGGTGGGAGATAACATTGTTCATGGCACCGTCCGGCTGAATGAGTGGAATAGGGCCAGCGTACGGTGTTGTATGTTTTCTGGAAACTGAATAATAATAAGTAATATGTTCTCAATTCGAGAATGTTAGATCGTCCCCCACGCTCTGCGTGGGAAAGCATCCCATGACGCTCCGCGTCGCGCCAACGATCGGACGCGGAGCGTCCGAGGCAGCGTTCCCACGCAGAGCGTGGGAACGATCATGTGCATGATTGGAGAATGATTTGGATCTGGTGCAGCTGGAAATCTTCAAGGCCGTTGCCGAGCAAGGCAGCATCAGCGCTGCCGCCCAGTTGATTCATCGGGTGCCGTCGAACCTCACCACGCGCATCAAGCAACTGGAGCAGGATTTGGGCGTGGAGTTGTTTATCCGCGAGAAGAGCCGCTTGCGGTTGTCCCCGGCCGGGTGGAATTTCCTCGGCTATACGCGGCGTATTCTCGACCTGGTGCAGGAAGCTCGCGCCACGGTGGCGGGGGAGGAGCCCCAGGGCGCGTTTGCCTTGGGTTCGCTGGAGAGCACGGCGGCGGTGCGTATCCCGGCATTATTGGCGGCGTATAACCAGCAATACACCAAGGTCGAGCTGGACCTGAGCACTGGCCCCTCGGGCACCATGATCGAAGGCGTGCTGTCGGGTCGGTTGACGGCGGCCTTTGTCGACGGGCCGGTGCTGCATTCCACGCTGGAGGGTGTGGCGGTGTTCGAGGAAGAGATGGTGGTGATTGCGCCGCTGCATCACGCGCCGATCACCCGCGGCCAGGATGTGAATGGCGAGAACATCTATACGTTTCGTTCCAACTGTTCGTACCGGCATCACTTCGAACGCTGGTTCTCACAGGATGGCGCGGTGCCCGGCAGGATCTTCGAGATCGAGTCGTACCATGGCATGTTGGCCTGTGTCAGCGCCGGGGCCGGGCTGGCGCTGATGCCGCGCAGTATGCTGGAGAGTATGCCGGGGTGTGCGGCGGTGAGCGTGTGGCCGCTGCCCGACACGTTCCGTATCTTGAATACCTGGCTGATCTGGCGGCGGGGCACGGTGTCGCAGAGTTTGAACAGCTTTGTAAAACTGCTGGAAGAACGCGGGTTTTGTAGGAGCGAGCTTGCTCGCGAAGACCGTTAACGATAACGCGGGCATTCTGGATGAACGCGGTGTCTTTGGGTTTTTCGCGAGCAAGCTCGCTCCTACAGGAGAGCGGGTCAGCCACCAAATTGCAGGGTGCCCATGGCCAGTTTGGCCATGATTGCCGTGGCGCCCAGTTGTACCAGCCATAACGCCAACCCACCGAGGAATACTCCCAGCGCTACCTGCAGCACCAAGCTCTTCTGCCGCTTGGCTTGCGGTGCGCGTGGGGCGTAGTCGTGCAGTTCGTCGCGGTCGGCGCGCAGATCCAGGTCGTCGTTTCTCATAAAGCTCTCACAGCAAGGGGCAGTCGGTGTTCAGTCTAGTGCGTTCGCCAATAAAAAGGGGGAAGCCATTGGCTTCCCCCTTCGTATAACGTGTGTCCGCTTACAGCACTTGGACAATCGCCTTGGTCACTGCACCAATGTTCGACTGGTTCAGCGCCGCCACACAGATGCGACCGGTATCCAGCGCATAGATCCCGAATTCGGTGCGCAGGCGGGTGACTTGCTCAACGGTCAGGCCGGAGTAGGAGAACATCCCACGCTGGCGGCCGACGAAGCTGAAGTCATGGCCTGGAGCAGCCTTGGCCAGTTCGGCCACCATCTGCTCGCGCATGCCACGGATGCGCAGGCGCATCTCGGCCAGTTCGGCTTCCCACTGGGCGCGCAGTTCCGGGTTGTTGAGTACGGCGGCGACGATGGCTGCGCCGTGGGTCGGCGGGTTGGAGTAGTTGGTGCGGATCACACGCTTGACCTGGGACAGGATGCGCGCGCTTTCTTCCTTGGACTCACTGACGATCGACAGCGCGCCTACGCGTTCGCCATACAGCGAGAACGACTTGGAGAACGAGCTGGATACAAAGAAGGTCAGGCCCGACTCAGCGAACAGGCGCACCGCGGCGGCGTCTTCGTGGATGCCATCGCCGAAGCCCTGGTAGGCCATGTCGAGGAACGGCACCAGGTTCTTGGCCTTGACCACGTCCAGCACGTTTTGCCAGTCGGCCGGGCTGAGGTCGACGCCGGTCGGGTTATGGCAGCAAGCGTGCAGCACCACGATGGACTGTGGCGGCAGGGCGTTGAGGTCTTCGAGCAGGCCGGCACGGTTCACGTCGTGGGTGGCGGCGTCGTAGTAGCGGTAGGTCTGCACCGGGAAACCGGCTTTTTCAAACAGCGCCTGGTGGTTTTCCCAGCTTGGGTCGCTGATGGCGACGACGGCGTTGGGCAGCAGTTGCTTGAGGAAGTCGGCGCCGATTTTCAGCGCGCCAGTGCCGCCCACGGCCTGGGCGGTAATCACACGGCCTGCGCTCAACAGTGGCGACTCAGCGCCAAACAGCAGCTTTTGCACGGCCTGGTCGTACGCCACGATGCCGTCGATTGGCAAGTAGCCACGGGCGGCATGTTGCGCCACACGAATGGCTTCCGCTTCGGCAACGGCACGCAAGAGTGGAATCTTCCCCTCCTCGTTGCAGTAAACGCCCACGCCAAGGTTCACCTTGGTGGTTCGTGTGTCGGCGTTGAATGCTTCGTTGAGGCCCAGGATTGGATCGCGTGGTGCCATTTCGACAGCGGAGAACAGGCTCATTTTTGCGGCAGCTCTATGGGGGGTAGGAGGGACGTGTCGCGCTCCAGCCGAATGCACTAGAGCGGTGCACAAACGGGGAGCTAGTATAGAGGCCATCACGGCTGAGAGCGACAACGGAAACGGCTTTTCGGCCAAGTTTTTCGGTTTATTTGCTGACCGTTAGTCTTATTGCAACATTGACGATAAAGGTCGTGTAGGAAGACGGCCTTGAAACCCGTCACATTCGACACCACTTCTACAGCTATCATGGTTTTTTCCTGCAACCTGCGATGACTAATCGCGGGTTGCTGAGCTATTTCGTCCCTGGCGGTGTCGAGTCTGGGGTGACTTCACGAGGTACGTTATGTCGGATTTCCAGCTCGTTACCCGTTTTGAACCCGCCGGCGATCAACCGGAAGCCATTCGTCAGATGGTCGAAGGCATCGAGGCCGGCCTGGCGCACCAGACGCTGCTTGGGGTGACCGGTTCCGGCAAGACCTTCAGCATCGCCAATGTGATCGCCCAGACCAACCGCCCGACCCTGGTGCTGGCGCCAAACAAAACCCTGGCGGCGCAGCTCTACGGCGAGTTCAAGGCGTTCTTCCCCAACAACGCGGTGGAGTACTTCGTTTCCTACTACGACTACTACCAGCCCGAAGCCTATGTGCCATCCTCCGATACCTTCATCGAGAAGGATGCGTCGATCAACGACCACATCGAGCAGATGCGGCTGTCGGCCACCAAGGCACTGCTGGAGCGCAAAGACGCGATCATCGTCACCACGGTGTCGTGCATCTACGGCTTGGGCAGCCCGGAAACCTATTTGAAGATGGTGCTGCACGTCGACCGTGGCGACAAACTCGACCAGCGCGAACTGTTGCGCCGCCTAGCGAGCCTGCAGTACACCCGTAACGACATGGATTTTGCCCGCGCCACCTTCCGGGTGCGCGGCGATGTGATCGACATCTACCCGGCCGAATCCGACCTGGAAGCGATCCGCATCGAGCTGTTCGATGATGAAGTTGAAAGCCTGTCGGCCTTCGACCCGTTGACCGGCGAGGTGATCCGCAAGCTGCCGCGCTTTACCTTCTACCCGAAAAGCCACTACGTGACCCCGCGTGAAACCCTGATGGGCGCCATCGAGGGCATCAAGGTCGAGTTGGCCGAACGCCTGGAATACCTGCGTTCCAACAATAAGCTGGTGGAAGCCCAGCGCCTGGAGCAGCGCACCCGTTTTGACCTGGAGATGATCCTGGAACTGGGCTACTGCAACGGCATCGAAAACTACTCGCGCTACCTGTCGGGCCGCGAATCCGGGGCGCCGCCACCGACCCTCTATGACTACCTGCCGCCGGACGCCTTGCTGGTGATCGACGAATCCCACGTTAGCGTGCCGCAGGTGGGGGCCATGTATAAGGGCGACCGTTCGCGCAAGGAAACCCTGGTGGAATACGGTTTCCGCCTGCCATCGGCGCTGGACAACCGGCCAATGCGCTTTGACGAGTGGGAAGCCATCAGCCCGCAGACCATCTTCGTCTCTGCCACGCCCGGCAATTATGAAGCCGAGCACGCGGGCCGCGTCATCGAGCAACTGGTACGTCCCACTGGCCTGGTGGACCCGGAAATCGAAATTCGCCCGGCGCTGACCCAGGTCGACGACTTGCTCTCGGAAATCAACAAGCGCGTGGCCCTGGAAGAGCGGGTGCTGGTCACCACCCTGACCAAGCGCATGTCCGAAGACTTGACTGATTACCTGGGCGACCACGGCGTGCGCGTGCGTTACCTGCACTCGGACATCGACACCGTAGAACGCGTGGAAATCATCCGCGACCTGCGCCTGGGCACCTTCGATGTGCTGGTGGGGATCAACCTGCTGCGTGAAGGCCTGGACATGCCGGAAGTGTCGCTGGTGGCGATCCTGGATGCGGACAAGGAGGGCTTCCTGCGCTCCGAACGCTCGTTGATCCAGACCATCGGCCGAGCGGCGCGTAACCTCAATGGGCGGGCGATCTTGTATGCGGACCGCATCACCGGTTCCATGGAGCGTGCGATTGGCGAGACCCAGCGTCGTCGCGACAAGCAGATCGCGTTCAACCTGGAACACGGCATTACCCCCAAAGGTGTGTTCAAGGACGTTGCCGACATCATGGAAGGCGCCACCGTCCCCGGCTCGCGCAGCAAGAAGCGCAAGGGCATGGCCAAGGCCGCCGAGGAGAGCGCCAAGTACGAGAACGAACTGCGCTCACCGAGTGAGATCACCAAGCGGATTCGACAGCTGGAAGAGAAGATGTACCAGTTGGCGCGGGATCTGGAGTTTGAAGCGGCGGCGCAGACGCGGGATGAGATTGGCAAGTTGCGTGAGCGCCTGCTGGCTGTTTGATTTGCGTTGATTGGGCTGGCCCCATCGCGTGTAAGGCCGGCTCCCACATTGATCTGTGAATGCGGTCAAAATGTGGGAGCTGGCTTGCCTGCGATGGCCGCGCCTCGGTTTTCCAGATATCCCCCAGGCTGTTACCATTCGCCCCTTGTTTCAATTTTCAGTTTTATCGCCCATTCGAGACCTGCCATGACCACCGTCCGCACGCGCATTGCGCCATCGCCTACTGGGGATCCCCACGTCGGTACTGCTTACATCGCCCTGTTCAACTACTGCTTTGCCAAGCAGCATGGTGGTGAATTCATCCTGCGGATCGAAGATACCGATCAACTGCGTTCCACCCGTGAGTCGGAACAGCAGATTTTCGATGCCTTGCGCTGGTTGGGCATTACCTGGGCTGAAGGCCCGGATGTCGGCGGCCCGCATGGCCCGTATCGCCAGAGCGAGCGCAGCGACATCTACAAGCAATACACCCAGCAACTGGTTGACATGGGCCATGCCTTCCCGTGCTTCTGCACCGCCGAAGAACTGGACCAGATGCGCGCCGAGCAGCAGGTCCGTGGCGAGACCCCGCGTTACGATGGTCGTGCGTTGCTGTTGTCCAAGGAAGAAGTGGCTGCGCGCCTGGCCGCCGGTGAGCCTCACGTCATTCGTATGAAAGTGCCAAGCGAAGGCGTTTGCGTGGTGCCGGACATGCTGCGCGGTGACGTCGAGATCCCGTGGGACCGCATGGACATGCAGGTGCTGATGAAGACCGACGGCTTGCCGACGTACTTCCTGGCGAACGTGGTCGATGACCACCTGATGGGCATCACCCATGTGCTGCGCGGCGAAGAGTGGCTGCCATCGGCGCCGAAACTGATCCTGCTGTACGAATACTTCGGCTGGGAGCAACCGCAGCTGTGCTACATGCCGCTGCTGCGCAACCCGGACAAGAGCAAGCTGTCCAAGCGTAAGAACCCGACGTCGGTGACGTTCTACGAGCGCATGGGCTTTATGCCTGAGGCGATGCTCAACTACCTGGGTCGCATGGGCTGGTCTATGCCGGACGAGCGCGAGAAATTCTCGTTGCAGGAAATGGTCGACAACTTCGACCTGTCCCGCGTCTCCCTCGGCGGCCCGATCTTCGATATCGAGAAGCTCTCGTGGCTCAACGGCCAGTGGCTGCGTGACCTGCCGGTGCAAGAGTTTGCCAGCCGTGTGCAGCAGTGGGCGTTGAACCCCGAGTACATGATGAAGATCGCGCCACTGGTGCAGGGCAGGGTAGAGACGTTCAGCCAGGTCGCGCCCTTGGCCAGTTTCTTCTTTGCTGGCAGCGTGAATCCCGATCCCAAGCTGTTCGAATCGAAGAAGCTCTCCGGTGACCAGGTTCGCCAGCTGATGCAGTTGATCCTGTGGAAGCTTGAAAGCCTGCGTCAGTGGGAGAAGGATGCGATTACCGCGACCATCCAGGCGGTGGTGGAATCCCTTGAGCTGAAACTGCGCGATGCCATGCCGCTGATGTTTGCCGCCATCACCGGGCAGGCCAGTTCGGTGTCGGTGCTCGATGCGATGGAAATTCTCGGCCCGGACCTGACCCGTTTCCGTCTGCGCCAAGCCCTTGATTTGCTTGGTGGTGTGTCGAAGAAAGAAAACAAGGAATGGGAAAAGCTGCTGGGCGCTATCGCCTAAGCAGGCCGCTTAGGGCACGAAACCCCGGTTTTCCGGGGTTTCGTCGGTAAGTGATTGTTATCCCGGCAAAAAATTTTGGAAATTGTTGAAAATAAATTTGACACGTTTCCAAACCGCCATTAAGATTCGCCCCGTCCTCACCGATGAGGGGCTATAGCTCAGCTGGGAGAGCGCTTGCATGGCATGCAAGAGGTCAACGGTTCGATCCCGTTTAGCTCCACCAATTTACAGGTTCAAGGTTCCGGCCACACCGTCCTTGAATTGATCAGGTCTCAGCTCTGATCAGATGTACAGAAGGTTTTGTCCCCTTCGTCTAGTGGCCTAGGACACCGCCCTTTCACGGCGGTAACAGGGGTTCGAGTCCCCTAGGGGACGCCAGTTTCAACAAGCAGCTCGAAAGGTCTGCTGCGTCGCGAGACGAAAAATCCGGGGCTATAGCTCAGCTGGGAGAGCGCTTGCATGGCATGCAAGAGGTCAACGGTTCGATCCCGTTTAGCTCCACCAATTTTACAGGTTCAAGGTTCCGGCCACACCGTCCTTGGATCGATCAGTTCTCAGCGCTGATCTGTTGTATAGAAGGTTTGTGTCCCCTTCGTCTAGTGGCCTAGGACACCGCCCTTTCACGGCGGTAACAGGGGTTCGAGTCCCCTAGGGGACGCCACGATTACCCGCTCTGCGGGATTTTTAAGGGTCATTCAATTATTGAATGGCCCTTTTGTTTGTCTGGCGTTTAGCCAGTTCCCTCCTTTATTACCCATTTTTCTGTTCTGACCGGCGGTCGTGCTTATCGCTTGCCAAATATTATTATGGTAATAATATTCAACCCATGAAAGACGGAGGCTTCGATGAGCGATAAAAAAGCGCAAACCCGCGAACGTATTTTGCAGGCTGCCAGCGCGGCGTTGATCCAGCGTGGCCCGGCTGAGCCCAGTGTGGGCGAAGTGATGGGGGCGGCGGGGCTGACGGTCGGCGGCTTCTATGCGCACTTTGAAAGCAAGGATGCGCTGATGCTGGAAGCGTTCAGCCAGTTGCTGGCGCAGCGTCGCGCCTCCATCGATGACTTGGACGAACAACTGACCGGCGAAGAGCGCCGCACGTTGGTCGCCGCGTTTTATCTGTCGCGCAAGCACCGCGACTCCACGACCCAGGCCTGCCCGTTGCCCGCGACGGTGGGGGAGATGGGCCGCTTGCCGGACGCTTTTCGCGAGGTTTTGAACGAGCACGTCGAGTTGATGGCCGCGCAATTGGCCGGCAGCCCCGAAGACATCGACAAGGCCCTGGCGGACATGGCCTTGATGGTAGGGGGGCTGACCCTGGCGCGGGCACTCGGGCCCGGCGAGTTATCAGATCGGGTTATACGTGCGGCCAAGTCGGCGGTACGCTGAAAAAAGGGATGCAAGATGGGCGCATTGACCTGGGTTCGTGGTTTCAATGGCACGGTGGGGCGCCTTGCGCCGCATGCTGTCGCCAGCAAGATGCGTCGCACCTTCATGACCCCGCGCGATCTGCCGCCGCGTGACTGGGAGTTGCCGCTGTTGGCCCAGTCGGAGCGCATCACTCTGCGTTTCGGCCTGTCGGCATTGCGTTGGGGGCATGGCCCGGCGGTGCTGCTGATGCATGGCTGGGAAGGCCGCCCGACTCAATTCGCCAGTTTGATCACGGCGTTGGTCGACAACGGCTATTCGGTGATAGCCCTGGACGGTCCCGCCCACGGTCGTTCGCCAGGGCGTGAAGCTCATGTACTGCTGTTTGCCCGCGCCATGCTTGAGGCGGCGGCCGAGCTGCCACCGCTGTATGCGGTGGTCGGCCATTCCATGGGCGGCGCCAGTGCGATGTTGGCGGTGCAGTTGGGGTTGCGTACGCAGGCATTGGTCAGCATTGCCGCACCGTCGCGCTTTCTGGATGTGCTACGCGGGTTCACCCGCATGGTCGGCTTGCCGCCACGGGCGCGCTCAGCCTTTATCCAAGAGGTGGAGTTGAGCATGGGCATGCCGCTCAAGCATCTGGACGTGGCCCACTACCAGTTGAACATTCCCGGCCTGATCGTGCACGCCGAAGACGACACCTTCGTTCCGGTCAGGGCGGCTCAAGCCATTCACGAAGCCTGGTTCGACAGCCGCCTGCTGCGCCTGGAGCAGGGTGGCCACCAGAAAGTGCTCGCCGACCCGCAGGTCATCGACGCTGTACTCGCCCTATTGGCCGGCTGCCGTCTACAGGAGCGCCAAAGCGCCTGATACACTGCCCCGCCGACATCAATCGACTGGAGCAAGGCATGGGCTGGGATTTGGCAACGCCGTTCATCATCGATCTGCAGGTTACGGCTGAGGACATCGACGGCCTGGGGCACGCCAATAATGCGGTGTACGTCTCATGGCTGGAGCGTTGCGCCTGGCGCCATTCCCAGCGCCTGGGGCTGGACCTCACCGAATACCGCCGCCTCGACCGCGCCATGGCCGTGGTGCGCCATGAGATCGACTACCTGGCGGCAGGCTATGAGGGCGATGAGTTACAACTGGCCACCTGGATCGTCGATTGGGACCAACGCCTGAAAATGACCCGTCGTTTCCAGCTTGTGCGCCCCCGTGACGGCGCGACCCTGCTGCGTGCGCAAACAACCTTCGTATGTATTGAGTTGTCCAGCGGCAAGCCCAAGCGTATGCCCGCCGAGTTTATTGAAGGTTACGGCCCCGCCCTGACAGGGGGTTAACGGTTGCCGCAGGAAACCCAGTAAACTGCGCCACGATTTTTGTTGAGTGTTTTCCATGCAAATTGCTTTGGCGCCCATGGAGGGGTTGGTCGACAACATCCTGCGGGACGTGTTGACCCACGTGGGCGGTATCGACTGGTGCGTGACCGAGTTCATCCGGGTCAACGACCGCTTGCTCACACCTGCCTATTTCCACAAGCTCGCCCCGGAACTGCTGCACGGTGCGCACACCGCTGCGGGCGTGCCGTTGCGTGTGCAATTGCTGGGCTCCGACCCGGTTTGCCTGGCGGAGAACGCCGCCTTGGCCTGCGAGCTGGGTTCGCAAGTCATCGACCTGAACTTCGGCTGCCCAGCCAAGACCGTCAACAAGTCCCGCGGCGGTGCGGTGCTGCTCAAGGAGCCGGAGCTGCTCAACCAGATCGTCGAACATGTGCGCCGTGCTGTACCTGCCCATATCCCGGTGACCGCCAAGATGCGTTTGGGCTTCGACAGCCCGGATGGCGCGTTGGTGTGTGCAACGGCCCTGGCAGAAGGTGGTGCGGCGCATATCGTGGTACATGCGCGTACCAAAACCGATGGCTATAAGCCCCCCGCCCATTGGGAGTGGATCCCGCGTGTGCAAGACGTGGTGAAGGTGCCAGTGTTTGCCAATGGTGATATATGGAGTGTTGAAGACTGGCGGCGGTGCCGGGAAATCAGCGGCGTAGAAGACATCATGTTGGGGCGCGGCTTGGTCGCGCGGCCTGACCTGGCCCGGCAAATCGCTGCTGCGCGCGCTGGCGAAGAAGTAGTGGAGATGACCTGGGCGCAGATGCAACCCATGCTCCACGAGTTCTGGCGTCAATCGGTAGCCCAGTTGACTGAAAAGCAGGCGCCGGGCCGTTTGAAGCAATGGCTGGCGATGTTGACGCGTAATTACCCGGAGGCGGTTGAACTGTTTACGGCCCTGCGTCGTGAAACCGCATTGGAACAGGTTAGCCGCTTGCTTGGCATGCCTCACCCACAACCGGCAACGTTATGAGTTGTAACGCTTCAATGTCCGTTGATGGTGGGTGCAACATTATTTGAGTCGGCGTCCTGTTTCAAAAAATGCCCCATATTGAGAGATATGGGGCATTTTTTTTGTTTGTTGGGATTATCTATGGCTGAACTTGACGCCCCTTATAGAGCGCTCGCAGTTTGTTCTCACATAGCTTGAATGTTGCTCGGTAATAAACAGGCACGTTATAGGTTTTTTAAATTCAAAAGTTTCTCTGTGTAAGTTTATTTATAAATATATGTCTTCGGTTGCGTGGTTCTGGTTGTGTCTTATATGTTCGCGCGAAATATCAAAGTGGGCGGTTACGCGGCGTTTTGAATTGTATCGACAAGTTGCGTTTCAGGTGAGTTATTAATCTGTATTTCTGCCACGCACACATTCGGGGGCGGCAAATCGAGGTGTTCTTTAAAAAGCACGAGGCAAAGTCTGAAAATTTGGTTTGGTTTCTTTATATGACGCGCGATTTTAGGAACTGGTCAGCGTTAACTCCCACAAATTAGCAGCTGTCAGGCAGTGCTGTTGCTTGCAGTTCATTAAGGCTATTGCTTCCCTGGCCATTTAACGGAGTCAGGTGGCGCCGATTAAGGAGTTTATGAATGTCTCTATCTGTCAATAATTCGCCCTTTGTCAAAGTTGATACATCACCTCTGAGCGGGCAGTTGCCGACCCCGTTGAAAGTCGACATGCAACCTAAACCTCCGACGACCCATTTCAACCTCAACCCCGCAGCTGCACGCAATGAAAACAGTGAGGTCATGGTGAGTGCGACGGCGCTCACCAGAGTATTTGACATGCTTGAGCAGTTCTTCAAATCCATGCGGGAGATGCTTTTGGGGAAAAGTGTTACGCCTGATCTGGAGGCAAAAGACCAGCCCGTGAAGCCAGCTACAACTGATCAAGCGGTGAAGCCGAATGCAAAAGACCAGCCCGTGAAGCCAGGTACGACTGATCAGTCGGTGAAGTCGGACGCAAAAGACCAGCCAGTGAAGCCAGGTACGACTGATCAAGCGGTGAAGCCGGACGCAAAAGACCAGCCAGTGAAGCCAGGTACGACTGATCAAGCGGTGAAGCCGGATGCAAAAGACCAGCCCTTGAAGCCAGGTACGACTGATCAAGCGGTGAAGCCGGATGCAAAAGACCAGCCGGTGAAGCCAGGTACGACTGATCAAGCGGTGAAACCGGATGCAAAAGACCAGCCGGTGAAGCCAGGTACGACTGATCAAGCGGTGAAGCCGAATGCAAAAGACCAGCCGGTGAAGCCAGGTACGACTGATCAACCGGTGAGGCCGGATGCAAAAGGTCCGGGGGTGTTAATAGATCACGGCGGATTGACGCCGAAACCGGGTAGAAACGATCATCCAGTGAAGCCGTCAGTGCCGATGCCTTCAGTGAATGTCACTAATGATGCTGAAGCAAATGTGCATGTGAACATCAATGTCGCTCACTGTCACTGCCCTGATACAAAGGACGGGCCAACCCCGGACTTAAATCCCAGGCAAGGTCCGAAGCCGGAATCGAACCCCGTGCCACAGCCGGGTCCAAAGCCGGAATCGAACCCCGTGCCCCAGCCGGGTCTAAGGCCGGAATCGAACCCCGTGCCACAGCCCGGTCCGAAGCCGGAATCGAACCCCGTGCCACAGCCCGGTCCGAAGCCGGAATCGAACCCCGTGCCACAGCCCGGTCCGAAGCCGGAATCGAACCCCGTGCCACAGCCGGGTCCAAAGCCGGAATCGAACCCGGTGCCGCAGCCAGGCCCGAATCCGGATACCAACCCGATACCTACACCCGCGCCACAGCCCGATAAGTTTGTTCCTGATTTGACCAGCCCAGGTCCTGCTGAGAATAAATTCGACAAAAACTGGCGCTTCAATGCTCGACTTTCGTCCAGATCTTGAAACCCGCTGGCTCATAAGAACGCTTGAATAAAACGGGGGCTTCTCCGAGGCATACCACTCGGAGAAGTACTGTTTAAGGAGAAACTTGTGTCGTGCTATTCGATTAATAATATTGCGCGCGTGACAGATGTCCGTCAGGTGGCACCTGCAGATACGTTAAAGCCCATTAGTGGTGCTCTTCAGTGCACTCCAATTAATTGCCGGACTGTCGAGACAAGTAAAAATAGCATTGGTACTAATACGGAATTAGTCACTACATTGTCGGGGCTATTTGCGTCTTTTTTTTCACAGCTGATTTCTCTGTTGTCCGGTAAAAAAGATACGACAGTTCCTGATATTCCGCCTCAGCCCAGGGTTCTGCCTGAGGTTCCGCCTCGGGTCATACCTGAACCGCTACCACCAAAGCCTGAGGTCGCCGCAAATATTCCGGGTCTTTCGATAAAGCGTAATGGGGCTAAGCCGGACAATATCTGGAGTGGCTTTCGCCAAGGGCCAGATGGCAACTGCGTTACCGTATCGGCCATCAAGGCAGCCATGTACCGATTTGGTCAAAGCCCAACGGACATTTTTCACTCGGTGAGAAAAGAGCCTGGCGGTTATCGGGTGGTCATGCGCGACGATTTTCAGCTGAGATTGACCGACTCGGAGTTGGCACAAGCAGCACAAGGTTCGCGGTTTATAGGTCCCGATAAAGAGATGCTCAAGGATGCGCAGTTTCTTTTTGCCGTCAGCGCCAAGCGCGCGCAGATGGAAGACAACGATGGTACGGCGAGCAGGAGTTTTCATGCTGCCATTCGCAGCCTGAACAATGGGGAGGATGAGTGGGGGCCGGGGGAAGGGTTTCTGCGCCTGGGGTTGAGGAAACACATGAGAAGGGTACCCGTCAGTGCGCTCGCCGGTGGGCAAGTGGGTATGTGCAACCGGGATAAGCATTCGGTAGCGGTTATCAATGGTCGTGAAGAGTTGTGGGGGCGCCGAGGCTCGGCCCCTACCTACGGCGATGCTGTAGCGCTTATGTAATTGAACAGGCAGCCAGGCGGGCGGCTCCGTTGACGGCAGTGGCGCTTGGCTGCATCTTTTGCACCTCGCGTGATCAGGCGCGGCCCTATTCCAGCAACCGCCTGAAACCCTCGATCGGCAATGGCCGGCTGTGTAAATACCCCTGGAACAAATGGCAGCCCAGCTTTTGCAGGAACGCCAGCTGTTCCAGGGTTTCCACCCCCTCGGCGATGACTTCCAGGTTCAGGCTGCGCGCCATCGCCACAATGGCGCGGATGATTTCTGCATCATTGGGGTCGTGGGTCGCATCGCGCACGAACGACTGGTCGATCTTCAGTGCGTCCACCGGCAAGCGCTTGAGATAGGTCAGGGATGAGTAGCCGGTGCCGAAATCATCCATCGCAAAGCTCACGCCGAGTTTTTTAAGGCGGCGCATCTTCATCACGGTGTCGTCCAGGTTCTGGATCACGATGCCTTCGGTGATTTCCAGTTTCAGCAGGCTGAACGGCAGGCCGTGTTGCTTGAGGCTGTGCTCCACCCGTTCCACAAAGTCGTTCTGGCGAAACTGCCGCGGGCTGATATTCACGCACAGGCTGAAATTGAGCGGGTCCACCAGGCCGTCGGCAATCAACTGGGCAAAGGCGCCGCAGGCTTCATCGAGAATCCAGGTGCCGACCTCCAGGATCAGGCCGCTGTCTTCCAATACCTTGATAAATTCCGCCGGCGACTGCGCACCCAATTGTGGATGCTGCCAGCGCACCAGGGCTTCGGCGCCGATTATCCTGTTGCCTCGCGCATCCACCTGGGGCTGGTAATGCACGCTGAATTCGCCGCGTGACAAGGCCAGGCGCAAGTCGGTTTCCATGCGCAGGCGCTCGCTGGCGGTTTTTTGCATGCTGTTGTGGAACATCTGTGTGGTGTTGCGCCCGGAGTCCTTGGCGCGGTACAGGGCGATGTCGGCACGCTTGAGCAGATCGGCGGGTGTGGTGCCGTGGTCGGGGATCAGCGCCACGCCGATGCTGGGCGTGACCTGCAACCGGTGACCGTCAAGGAACATGGGTTCCGAGAGCAATTCGCGCAGGGTATCGGCCAGCACTTGCACCTGGCTGCTGACCGTCTGGCGGGTGCCCTCCAGGCCGCTGAGCAATACCACAAACTCGTCGCCGCCCAGGCGCGCCACGGTGTCCTCCGTGCGCACGCTGGCTTCCAGGCGCGCGGTGACGATTTTCAGCACGGTGTCGCCAACGGGGTGGCCGAGGGAGTCGTTGATGTGCTTGAAGTGATCCAGGTCCAGAAACAGCAGGGCGCCGCGCAGGTTGTGGCGCTTGAGCAGGGCGATCTGCTGGCTCAGGCGGTCCATCAGCAGTGCCCGGTTCGGCAGGTTGGTCAGCGGGTCGTGATAGGCCAGGTGCCTGATCTGCGCCTGGGCGTTCTTCAATAGGCTCACATCCCGCGCGGTCAGCAGCAGGCAGGGGGTTTCATTCAAGGTGATCGGCTCCACCGAGACCTCCACCGCCAGAACCTCGCCACGCTTGTTGCGCCAGAGCATTTCCAGGTGGTGAATGCGCCCCTTGATGTGCAACTCGGCCAACAGTGCGGCGCGTTGGTTTTCATCGGCCCAGATGCCGATCTGGTACAGCGTCAGGCCGATGGCTTCTTCGGTGCGGTAACCGGTCAGGCGGCAAAAACCGTCGTTGACCTCCACATAACGGCCGGTGTCGCGTTCGGTGATGGATATCGCATCGGGGCTGGAATGGAACGCCTTGGCGAACTTCTCTTCACTGGCCTTGAGTGCGGCTTCCGAGCGTTGCTGTTGGGTAATATCGCGCAGCGTGGTGACGATGCACGGCTGGTCACTGACCTTGATCAAGCGGCTGGAAATCATGCAGGTCAGGCTTTGGCCGTCCTTGTGATGCACCACGATAGCCACATTGCTCAGGGCCTGTTCGCGTATCACCTGCTCGATGCGCTGCAGGCGCTTGCTGGAGTCGTCCCACAAGCCGATTTGTTCGGCGCTTTTGTCGAGCACTTCGGCGGCTGTCCAGCCAAACGTCTGGGTAAACGCCGGGTTGATCTCGATAAAGGCGCCGCTGTCCAGGCAGGTCACGCAGATCGGGTCGGGGCTGGCCTGGAACAGGCTGGCGAACTTTTCTTCCGAGGCGGTCAGCCGTTGCTCGCGCTCGACCTGGTCGGTGATATCCAGCAAGGTGCCGGCCATGCGCAGGGGCTTGCCTGACTCATCGCGATACAGGCGTGCGCGGCTCTCCAGGTAGCGCGGGCTGCCGTCTTCCATTTGCACGCGGTAGGTCAGCTGATAGTTGCCGTCCGGGCCTTCGCGCAAACTGCGGTACGCATGGCGCATGCCCTCGCGGTCCTCATCGGACATACCCTCAAAAAACGCATCGAAGGATTCATGGAACGGCGCGGGTTCCAGCCCGTGCAACTGGGCGGCACGCGCCGAGCCGTAGAGCATGCCGCTGGGGATGTGCCAATCCCAGGTGCCCAGTTGCGCGGAATCCAGGGCCAGGTCCAGCCGTTCCTGGCTTTCCTTGAGCGCTTGCTCGGCGTTTTTGCGTTCGGTGATGTCCAGAAAGGTGCTGATCAGGTACGCCTCGCCGTCCAGTTCCACCTTTTGTGCGCTGAGGGTGCCGTCATGAATCTGGCCGTTGCTGGCGCAGAACTGCACTTCCATGGTGATCGGTTCACCCTTGCGCTGCGTGGCCTTGACCAGCAGCGCCCGCTGTTCCGGGTGGCGCCACAGGCCCAGTTCCAGGGTGGTGCGGCCGATGGCATCGGCCACCGGCCAGCCGAACAGCATCTCGAAGTACTGGTTGGCTTCGCTGATCAAGCCGTCGGCCTGGCGCGTCAGCAGTACCATGTTCGGGCATAGGTGGAACAGGGTGGCGAAGCGCTTTTCCGAATGGCTGAGGGCGTGTTCACGGTCGCGTTGATGGGTGATTTCGCGGATGACCCCGATCATGCGCCGCCGTCCGGCTTTATCGGGGGCCAGGTTGCCGCTGATTTCCAGCCAGTGCAGGCTGCCATCGGGCCATTGGATGCGGTGGTGCATGGCGCGGTCGAAGGGCTCTCCGGCGAGCACCGCATGAACGCCGCGCACCACCCGCGCACTGTCTTGCGGGGCTAGCAGGTCTAGGTAATCGAGGTCCTTGGGCAGAGGCTGGCGCGGGTCAAAGCCGAATAGCGCCTGGGTGCCCCGTGACCAACTGATTCTTCCTGTGTCGATTTCCCAGCACCAGGCACCCAGCCGCGCGGCATTGAGGGCCGCCAGCAGCTGCGGGGC
>NZ_WKFA01000071.1:0-26320 GCF_021605325.1 Pseudomonas sp. PA-7-1E | reverse complement strand
GCCAGCAGCTGCGGGGCACTGTCCCAGCTTTGTTCCGCCGCTTGAGGGTCCAGGGCGTAGATGCGGGGCAGGGGGGGAGTCGGGTCAAGGGGGTTGCGCATTATCAAAGGGTCTTGGCTCATTGAGAAAACCGCGCGGTTTGACCTAAACCCCTGGCCCGCACAGTGTCATGCCGGTAACCCTGGCAGATCGACTTGTGCATCCAACAGGCTCATGAAAGCCCGCGCAGCGTTCGACAGCGTCCTTTCGGTGTGCACGATATAGCCTAGCTGGCGACTGAGCTGTATGCCCGGCAAAGCGATACTTGCCACCTGATCGTCAAGCATGGTGCGCGGCAACACGCTCCAGGCCAGGCCGATGGAGACCATCATCTTGATGGTTTCCAGGTAGTTAGTGCTCATCGCTATGTTGGGCGTCAGGCCCTGGGCCTCGAACAGGCGGCTGACAATATGGTGGGTAAAGGTGTTGCCACCGGGAAACACGGCCGGATGCCCGGCGATATCGCCCAGGCTGACGGAACCGTTGCTGATCAGGCTGTGTTCCGGCGCCACCACAAAATCCAGTGGGTCGTCCCACACCCGGGTTGCACGTACCAGGTTGTGGGGCTCAGGCGCCAGGGTGATTACCGCGACTTCCGCATGGCCATGGAGGATTTCTTCGTAGGCCACTTCTGAATCCAGAAACTGAATATCCAACGCCACCTTCGGATATTGCCGGGTGAAGGTGCGCAGGATCGGCGGTAGGCGATGCAGACCGATATGGTGGCTAGTGGCCAGAGTGAGGCGCCCGCTGACTTCGCCGGTGAGGTTGGTCAGGGCCCGGCGGGTGTCGTCCAGCACGTTGAGGATTTGATAGGCGCGGGGCAGCAAGGCCCGCCCGGCCTCGGTCAAGCCGACTTCGCGGCCCAGGCGGTCGAACAGCCGTACCTTCAATTGTTGTTCCAGACCGGCGATGCGCTTGCTGATGGCCGGCTGGGTCAGGTGCAGGCGTTCGCCGGCGCCGGAGAAGCTGCCGGTCTCGGCGATGGCGATAAAGGCGTTGAGGTTGGCCAGGTCCATGGTGCTATTCCAGTTGGTAATCCAAAGCATAAAAAATATGAATTTGAGTTATTTAATGTAGCGCCATACCATCAGCCTCACAAGCCAAAGGGTTATTGAAAAGCCCGGCGTATAGAAGCACCGCTGATGAGGACCGACTGATGGCCGGCAAAACGCTTTACGACAAGCTTTGGGATTCCCACGAAGTGAAACGTCGCGATGATGGATCGTCGCTGATCTACATCGACCGTCACATCATCCATGAAGTGACCTCGCCCCAAGCGTTCGAAGGCCTGCGACTGGCCGGGCGCAAGCCTTGGCGCGTCGACTCCATCATCGCCACGCCGGACCACAACGTGCCGACCACTCCTGAGCGCAAGGGCGGCATCGAAGCCATTGCCGACCAGGTTTCGCGGTTGCAGGTGCAGACCCTCGACGACTATTGCGACGAATACGGCATCACCGAATTCAAGATGAACGACGTGCGCCAAGGCATCGTCCACGTCATCGGCCCGGAGCAGGGCGCCACCTTGCCGGGCATGACCGTGGTCTGCGGTGACTCTCATACCTCCACCCATGGTGCGTTCGGCGCTCTGGCCCACGGCATCGGTACTTCCGAGGTGGAGCACGTGTTTGCCACCCAGTGCCTGGTGGCCAAGAAAATGAAGAACATGCTGGTACGCGTCGAAGGCCAATTGCCGTTTGGCGTGACCGCCAAGGACATCGTACTCGCCGTGATCGGCAAGATCGGCACCGCGGGCGGTAACGGCCATGCCATCGAGTTCGCCGGCAGTGCTATCCGCGAGCTGTCCATTGAAGGCCGCATGACCATTTGCAACATGTCCATCGAAGCCGGTGCCCGTGTGGGCATGGTGGCGGCGGACGAAAAAACCGTCGAATACGTCAAGGGCCGCCCGTTCGCGCCGCAAGGCGCCGATTGGGATGCCGCCGTCGAAGCGTGGAAAGACCTGGTGTCCGACGCCGATGCGGTGTTCGACACCGTGGTCGAACTCGACGCTGCGCAGATCAAGCCGCAAGTCAGCTGGGGCACTTCGCCCGAAATGGTCCTGGCCGTCGACCAGAACGTGCCGGACCCGGCCAAAGAGGCCGACCTGGTCAAGCGTGGCTCCATCGAGCGCGCCTTGAAATACATGGGGTTGACCGCCAATCAGGCGATCACCGACATCCAGTTGGACCGTGTGTTTATCGGTTCCTGCACCAACTCGCGGATCGAAGACCTGCGCGCCGCGGCGGTGATCGCCAAAGGCCGCAAGGTGGCCTCTACCATCAAACAAGCCATTGTGGTGCCAGGTTCCGGGCTGGTTAAAGCCCAGGCGGAAGCCGAAGGGCTGGACAAGATCTTCCTCGAAGCCGGTTTTGAATGGCGTGAGCCGGGCTGCTCGATGTGCCTGGCGATGAACCCGGATCGCCTGGAGTCGGGCGAGCATTGCGCGTCGACCTCCAACCGTAACTTCGAAGGGCGCCAAGGCGCGGGTGGGCGTACTCACCTGGTGAGCCCGGCCATGGCCGCCGCTGCTGCCGTAAACGGTCGTTTCATCGACGTTCGCGAATTGATCTGAGGAAAACCCGATGAGAGCTTTTACCCAACACACAGGCCTTGTAGCGCCGTTGGACCGTGCCAATGTGGACACCGACCAGATCATCCCAAAGCAATTCCTGAAGTCGATCAAGCGCACCGGTTTCGGCCCCAACCTGTTCGATGAGTGGCGCTACCTGGACGTGGGCTACGCCTACCAGGACAACTCCAAGCGCCCTCTGAACAAGGACTTTGTGCTCAACGCCGAGCGTTACCAAGGCGCCAGCGTATTGCTGGCCCGGGAAAACTTCGGCTGCGGCTCCAGCCGCGAGCACGCGCCGTGGGCACTGGAAGAGTACGGCTTTCGCAGCATCATCGCGCCGAGCTACGCCGATATCTTCTTCAACAACAGCTTCAAGAACGGCCTGTTGCCGATCATCTTGAGCGACGCTGAAGTGGACGAGTTGTTCCAGCAAGTGGAGGCCAATGTCGGCTACCAACTGACGGTGGATCTGGCCGCGCAAACCGTGACCCGCCCGGATGGCAAGGTGTACCACTTTGAAGTGGATGCCTTCCGTAAGCACTGCCTGATCAACGGCCTGGACGACATCGGCCTGACCTTGCAGGACGGCGATGCGATTGCTGCGTTTGAAACCCGGCACCGGGCGAGCCAGCCCTGGCTGTTTCGCGATGCCTGATTTGCGGTAACCGTGCGGGCCCCATCGCGGGCAAGCCCGCTCCCACAGGGATCGAGGTTCGCCTGAGCACCTCGGTCAACGGTGGGAGCTGGCTTGCCTGCGATAGCGCCAGTGCAACCACCACAAACCCCAAGGAAAGCCACCATGACCACCACCGCCCACACCCAAGTCGTGCAAAAACAATTCGGCGAGCAAGCCTCGGCCTACCTGAGCAGCGCCGTACACGCCCAGGGCACCGAATTCGCACTGCTACAGGCCGAACTGGCCGGGCAGGGCGCTGCACGCCTGCTGGACCTGGGCTGCGGTGCCGGTCATGTCAGCTTTCATGTAGCGCCTCTGGTCAAAGAAGTGGTGGCCTACGACTTGTCCCAGCCTATGCTCGACGTGGTGGCCGCCGCCGCCAAAGACCGCAACCTGGACAACATCCGCACCGTGCACGGCGCCGCCGAGCGCCTGCCGTTCGCCGATGGCGAATTCGACTTCGTGTTCAGCCGTTATTCGGCCCATCACTGGAGCGACCTCGGCCTGGCCCTGCGTGAAGTGCGCCGTGTGCTCAAGCCGGGTGGCGTGGCGGCGTTTGTGGATGTCTTGTCACCGGGCAGCCCGCTGTTGGACACTTACCTGCAAACCGTCGAAGTGCTGCGCGACACCAGCCATGTACGTGACTATTCCGGCGCCGAGTGGATGCGCCAGTTGAGTGAGGCTGGCCTGCACGTGCGCAACAGCAGTCGCCAGCGCTTGCGCCTGGAGTACACCTCGTGGGTTGAACGCATGCGCACGCCAGAGGTACTGCGTGCAGCAATCCTTGAGCTGCAAAAGGCGATGGGCCAGGAAGTACGTGATTATTACGAAGTTCAAGCCGACGGCACCTTCAGCACCGATGTGCTGGTGGTCTTCGCCGAACGCTGATTGATTTTTCCCGACCTGCCCACGGGCGGGTCGCTTGATGAAATGAGGAACGCATGAGCAAGCAGATTCTGATTCTCCCTGGCGACGGTATTGGGCCGGAAATCATGGCCGAAGCGGTCAAGGTCCTTGAGCTTGCCAACAGCAAGTACAGCCTGGGCTTCGAGCTGAGCCACGACGTGATCGGCGGCGCTGCCATCGACAAGCACGGCGTGCCGCTGGCTGACGAGACCCTCGACCGCGCCCGGGCTGCCGATGCGGTACTGCTCGGCGCCGTGGGTGGGCCGAAATGGGACAAGATCGAGCGTGACATCCGCCCTGAGCGCGGCTTGCTGAAGATTCGTGCGCAACTTGGCCTGTTCGGTAACCTGCGCCCGGCCATCCTCTACCCGCAACTGGCTGACGCGTCGAGCCTCAAGCCGGAAGTGGTAGCGGGCCTGGATATCCTCATCGTGCGTGAGCTGACCGGCGGTATCTACTTCGGCTCGCCACGGGGCGTGCGCGAGTTGGAAAATGGTGAGCGTCAGGCCTATGACACGCTGCCATACAGCGAGAGCGAAATCCGCCGTATCGCCCGTGTCGGTTTCGACATGGCGCGCGTGCGCGGCAAAAAAGTCTGCTCGGTGGACAAGGCCAATGTGCTGGCTTCCAGCCAACTGTGGCGTGAAATCGTCGAAGAAGTCGCCAAGGATTATCCGGACGTCGAACTGAGCCACATGTACGTCGACAACGCCGCCATGCAACTGGTGCGCGCACCCAAGCAGTTCGACGTGATTGTCACCGACAACCTGTTCGGCGACATCCTGTCCGACCAGGCGTCGATGCTCACCGGTTCCATCGGCATGCTGCCGTCGGCGTCCCTGGACACCAATAACAAAGGCATGTACGAGCCGTGCCACGGTTCGGCGCCAGACATCGCGGGGCAGGGCATTGCCAACCCGCTGGCGACGATTTTGTCGGTGTCGATGATGCTGCGCTACAGCTTCAACCTGGGCGATGCGGCGGACGCAATCGAGAAGGCCGTCAGCCTGGTGCTGGATCAGGGCTTGCGCACCGGCGATATCTGGTCCCAGGGTTGCACCAAGGTCGGGACGCAAGAAATGGGCGACGCAGTAGTCGCCGCGCTGCGGAATCTGTAATCTCTCGGGCCCGCTTGCAGTTGTTGCTGCAAGGCGGCCCACTTTTTAACAAGGTGTAGTTGCGATGAAACGTGTAGGTCTGATCGGTTGGCGCGGTATGGTCGGTTCCGTGCTCATGCAGCGGATGCTGGAAGAGCAGGATTTCGATCTTATTGAGCCGGTGTTTTTCACCACTTCGAACGTAGGTGGCCAAGGGCCGTCCGTGGGCAAGGATATTGCCCCGCTCAAGGATGCCTACAGCATTGAAGAGTTGAAGAGCCTCGACGTGATCCTGACCTGCCAGGGTGGCGACTACACCAGCGAAGTCTTCCCCAAGCTGCGCGAAGCCGGCTGGCAGGGTTACTGGATCGACGCCGCTTCGAGCCTGCGCATGCAGGACGACGCGGTGATCATCCTCGACCCGGTCAACCGCAAGGTCATCGACCAGCAACTGGACGCCGGTACCAAGAACTACGTGGGCGGCAACTGCACCGTCAGCCTGATGCTGATGGGCCTGGGCGGCCTGTTCGAAGCGGGCCTGGTGGAGTGGATGAGCGCGATGACCTATCAGGCGGCCTCCGGTGCCGGCGCGCAGAACATGCGTGAACTGATCAAGCAGATGGGCGCGACCCACGCCGCTGTCGCCGATCAACTGGCTGACCCGGCCAGTGCGATCCTCGATATCGACCGCCGTGTGGCCGAGGCCATGCGCAGCGATGCTTACCCGACCGAGAACTTCGGCGTGCCATTGGCCGGTAGCCTGATCCCGTGGATCGACAAGGAACTGCCTAACGGTCAGAGTCGCGAAGAGTGGAAGGCCCAGGCCGAAACCAACAAGATCCTGGGGCGCTTCAAGAACCCGATCCCGGTGGATGGCATCTGCGTGCGCATTGGCGCCATGCGTTGCCACAGCCAGGCGCTGACTATCAAGTTGAACAAAGATGTGCCGATCGCCGATATCGAAGGGCTGATCAGCCAGCACAACCCTTGGGTCAAGCTGGTGCCGAACAACCGCGATATCAGCATGCAGGAGCTGAGCCCGACCAAGGTCACCGGCACCCTGAATGTACCGGTGGGCCGCCTGCGCAAGCTGAACATGGGCAGCCAGTTCCTTGGCGCGTTCACCGTTGGCGACCAACTGCTGTGGGGCGCGGCTGAGCCGTTGCGTCGCATGTTGCGGATTTTGCTGGAGCGTTGATCGCTTGAGGCAATAACAGAAACCCGCGTTCTGGTGACAGGCGCGGGTTTTTTGTTGCCCTTGTGATCGTTCCCACGCTCTGCGTGGGAATGCAGCTCTGGACGCTCTGCGTCTGCTTTAGAGGCGTGACGCGGAGCGTCACAGGAGGCGTTCCCACGCAGAGCGCGGGAACGATCAGGGGGGGGGCTGTAATTGCCTCACCCTCTACCACCCGGTAAAGTGCCGCTCCCCCGTAATGCCCGAGGCAATCCCATGACCCAGACCTTTGAAATCGCCGTGATCGGCGCTACCGGTACCGTTGGCGAAACCCTGGTGCAGATTCTCGAAGAGCTGGAGTTCCCGGTGGGCACCTTGTACCTGCTGGCGGGTAGCAACTCGGCGGGGGCTTCGGTGCCGTTTCGGGGCAAGAACGTGCGGGTCAAAGAGGTCGACACGTTTGATTTCAGCAAGGTGCAGTTGGCGTTCTTCGCTGCAGGCCCCGCGGTGACCCTGAGCTTCGCCCCGCGTGCCACCGCCGCTGGCTGCGCGGTGATCGACTTGTCTGGCGCATTGCCCGCCGAGCAGGCGCCGCAAGTGGTGCCGCAGGCCAACGCCCATGTGCTGGGCGCGTTGAAAAAGCCTTTCCAGCTCGGCAGCCCGAGCCCTTGTGCCACCTACCTCGCGGTGGTGCTGGCACCGTTGCGCAATGTAGTGGACATCCAGCGCGTGAGCGTCACCGCCAACCTGGCCATCTCTGCCCAGGGCCGCGAGGCCGTCAGCGAGTTGGCGCGCCAGACTGCCGAACTGCTGAACGTGCGTCCCTTGGAGCCAGCGTTCTTCGATCGGCAAGTGGCGTTCAACCTGCTCGCGCAAGTCGGCACGCCAGACGTCCAAGGTCATACCGCCCTGGAGAAGCGCCTCGTACACGAACTGCGTGCGGTGCTGGAAACACCTTTACTAAAGATTTCCGCCACCTGCGTTCAAGCCCCGGTGTTTTTCGGCGATAGCCTGACTGTGTCGCTGCAACTGGCCGCGCCGGTCGACCTGGCCGCGGTGAACCGCGCCCTCGACGCTGCGCCGGGAATCGAGCTGGTCGAGGAGGGCGATTACCCCACAGCCGTAGGCGATGCCGTCGGCCAGGACGTGGTGTACGTCGGGCGAGTTCGCGCAGGTATCGACGACCCGGCGGAACTAAATCTTTGGTTGACGTCAGATAACGTACGCAAAGGCTCGGCCCTGAACGCCGTGGAACTGGCGCAGTTGTTGATAAAAGACCTTGTGTAAAAGATACTTGGCGGCAATTTGTAGATTGATTCTAGCCAGGCGCTATGCTTGGTCCCAAGTGAAACACAAGCGCGTCGGTGACCTATCGGCTCGCCATGCCTTATGGCAGCGGTTACCAACCTTCTCGCAGAGCGGGAAGTGTTCAAACAAAGGATGAGGCTATGGTTCAAGTTCGCAAACTGGTGTTAGCAATAGCGGCCGCCTCGGCGCTGTCCTCCGGTATGGCGCAGGCGCTGCAACTTGGGGAGATGACCCTCAAGTCGAAGTTGAACCAGCCGCTGTCGGTGGAAATCGAATTGCGCGATGTGGGCGGCCTCACGGCGTCCGAGATCACCCCCAGCCTGGCTTCGGCCCAGGCCTTCGTGGATGCGGGTGTCGACCGCCAGGCGTTTCTCGATGACCTGACGTTCACGCCGGTGATCAACCCCGAAGGTCGCAGCGTGGTACGTGTGACCTCCAGCAAGCCGCTGCCCGATTCCTACGTGCGTTTCCTCATGCAGGTGCAATGGCCCAATGGCCGCTTGATGCGTGACTACAGTGTGCTGCTCGACCCGGCCAAGTTTGACCAGCCGGCACCGACTGCCAGCGCGCCGGCCAGCTCTGCGCCTGCCACTGGCACGCTTGCCCGGCACACCACCACGCCCCACGATACCTTGTGGGAGATTGCCGCGAAGAACCGTCACGGCGCCTCGGTCCAGCAAACGATGTTGGCTATCCAGGCGCTTAACCCGGATGCCTTTGTCGACGGCAACATCAACCGCCTGAAAACCGGCCAGGTGCTACGCCTGCCGGATATCACCCAAAGTACAGCCCTGGCCCAGCCGCAAGCGATTGCCGAAGTGAGTGCGCAGAACGCAGCCTGGCGCCAGCGCCAGCGTAGTCCTCAGGGGCAAGTGGCTGGTAAGCCGCAGTTGGATGCAACCCGGCGCACCCAGGCCGGCAATGCGCCGTCGAGCACCCAGGCCAAGGACAATTTGAGCCTGGTATCGGCGCAAGCCGCCAAGAAAGGTGGCAAAGGCGCAGCTGGGGACAGCCGCGCCCTGAGCGACAAGCTGGCGATGACCCAGGAAGAGCTCGACACCACGCGGCGCGACAACGAAGAACTGAAAAGCCGTGCCGCCGACCTGCAAAGCCAGCTGGACAAGCTGCAGAAGCTGATCCAGCTGAAGAATGACCAATTGGCTCGTTTGCAGGCGCAAACCGGTGAGCCCGCCGCGATCCCCGCACAGTTGCCCGGTGAGCCTGCAGCCGAGCCTGCGGCCCCTGTTGCAACGCCAGCGCCAGCGCCTGAACCTGTCAAGCCGGCTGCCGCGCCGGCCAGTACCGAAGGCAAGTTCAATGATCTGCTGACCAACCCCATTGTGCTCGGCATCCTTGGCGGTGCGGCCCTGCTGGTGGTGCTGCTGCTTCTGCTGCTATGGGCTCGCCATCGCAATGCTCGCCGTGAAGAAGAGAAGCATCTGCGCATGGCTCGGGCGTTGGCCGAAGAGCCTGAGTTCGTTTCCAATATCGATCAAGACCTGCCGCCTGACAGCTTCGAGGGCCTTGAAGTGCCGCCGCCGAGCGTCAAGCTCGCCACCGCAGTGGCGCCAGCAGCCGCACCCGCGCCAGCCCCGGTGGTCGAGACGGTTGTGGCGCCGACGGTCGCCTCCGTGCTGGCGCCGTTGGCGGTTGCCGTGGCTCAGGAAAATTCCAGCGACGCCCTGGCCCAGGCCCAATCCCATATTGACCGTGGCCACCTGAACCAGGCGGCGGATGTGCTTGAACAAGCCATCAAGCACGAGCCCAAGCGCAGTGACCTGCGTTTGAAGCTGATGGAAGTCTATGGCCTGCAGAACAACAAGGACGGGTTCGTCACCCAGGAGCGCCAGTTGGTGGCCAACGGTGAGAACCATGCCCAGGTCGAGCAGCTCAAGGCGCGCTTCCCGGCCATGGCCGTGTTGGCGGCGGGTGTCAGTGCCGCAGTGGCCGCCGCAGCCCTGGATGCGCAATACGTCAAGGACCTGCTCGACGACAAGCCGGCCTCGGCTGCGCAGGCAGACACCTTCGACACCGATTTCGACTTGAGCCTGGATGACCTGGAAGCCGCCTCGCCGGCCGAGATCGCGCAAGACCAGCAAACCTTTGAAACATTGCTCAAACAACAGACCGAGTCTAAGGCCGACGCACAGGACCTGTCGGACTTTGACCTGGACCTGCAGCTGGACCCGCCCGCGTCGCAAACCGATGACGACTTCCTGTCGGGCCTTGAAGAGCAGATCAAGGATGTACCGCCGGTGGAGCCGCCGACCCTGACGCCGGCTGCGCTGGACGAATTCGACCTGCCGGAAGACTTTGACCTGTCGCTGGCGGACGAGCCGAGCAAGCCTGCGGCCAAGCCCGATGCCTTCGCGTCGGAGCTGGACGACGTCAACGCTGAACTGGATCGATTGTCCCAGAGCCTGGAACATCCGCTGATCGAGCCTTCCTTCACGGCTGAAGATGCCGCGCTGGGTGCTGAGGATGAGCCGGATTTCGACTTCCTCTCGGGCACCGATGAAGTGGCTACCAAGCTCGACCTGGCCCAGGCCTATATCGACATGGGCGATGCTGACGGCGCGCGAGACATCCTGTCCGAGGTGCTGACCGAAGGCAACGAAGGTCAGCGTGGCGAAGCCAAGGAAATGCTCGGCCGAATCTAACGGCCGAGGCAGAAAAATGTGGGAGCGGGCTTGTTGTGGCGAGGGAGCTTGCTCCCGCTGGGGTGCGTAGCGCCCCTGAAAAGCGGGCTCCAGCTGCGCTGTCGAACGGGAGCAAGCTCCCTCGCCACAAAAACCCCAGATTAAAAGCCCCCTCTCATGCACCCTGACGCCCTATAATGCCCGCCTTTGCGCAACTCATCAGGCTCACAGTTCTTGGCAAATATAGATAACGCGGCTGCCGAAATGGCGGCCGCAGGCTTTTACCGCATCGCCCTGGGCGTGGAATACAAAGGCTCGCGCTATCGCGGCTGGCAGCGTCAGGCCTCCGGGGTGCTGACGGTGCAGGAAACCCTGGAAAACGCCCTGTCCAAAGTCGCCAACTCGCCGGTGTCGCTGATGTGTGCCGGGCGTACCGATGCCGGCGTACACGCGTGTGGCCAAGTGGTGCACTTCGACACCCAGGCCGAGCGGTCGATGAAGGCGTGGGTGATGGGGGCTAATATCAATTTGCCCCATGATGTCAGTGTCAGCTGGGCCAAGGTCATGCCGGCGCATTTTCACGCCCGTTTCAAGGCCATCGCCCGCCGTTACCGCTACGTGATCTACAACGATCAGATCCGCCCGGCGCACCTCAATGAAGAAATCACCTGGAACCACCGCCCGCTGGATGCCGAGCGCATGGCCGAGGCCGCGCAGCATTTGGTCGGGGTGCATGACTTCAGCGCGTTCCGTGCCGGGCAGTGCCAGGCCAAGTCGCCGATCAAGGAAGTCCACCACCTGCGGGTGACGCGCCACGGCAAGATGATTGTGCTGGATATCCGTGCAGGTGCCTTCCTGCATCACATGGTGCGCAACATCGCTGGCGTGCTGATGACCATCGGCACCGGTGAGCGCCCGGTGGAGTGGGCCAAGGAAGTGCTGGATAGCCGCATTCGCCGCACGGGCGGGGTCACGGCGCATCCGTTCGGCCTTTACCTGGTGGATGTGGAGTACCGCGACGAGTTCGAATTACCGGAACGCTTTATCGGGCCGCACTTCCTCACCGGTTTCAGCGAACTTGGCGGCTGACGCCCGGAAAAGCTTTTGTTACCATCCGGGACTTTCTCGGTCCAACCCTGAGGTTCCTACGACATGTCAGCCGTTCGCAGCAAGATTTGCGGGATTACCCGCATAGAAGACGCGCTGGCGGCAGTCGAAGCGGGGGCGGATGCCATTGGCCTGGTGTTTTATGCCAAGAGCCCACGGGCGGTGAATGTGCTGCAGGCGCGGGCGATCATCGCTGCATTGCCGCCCTTCGTGACCACCGTGGGGTTGTTCGTCAACGCCAGCCGCTGCGAGCTCAACGAAACCCTGGATGCGGTGCCGCTGGATATGTTGCAGTTCCATGGCGACGAATCGCCAGAGGAATGCGAAAGCTATCAGCGCCCGTACATCAAGGCGTTGCGGGTCAAGGCCGGGGACGATATCGCCGCAGCCTGCGCCGCTTATACCGGCGCTCGCGGGATTCTGTTGGACACCTACGTCGAAGGCGTACCTGGTGGCACGGGCGAGTCGTTCGACTGGACGCTGATTCCCGAGGGGTTGAGCAAACCGGTCATTCTCGCGGGTGGGCTCACTCCAGCGAATGTCCAGGCGGCCATCGAACAGGTCCGGCCGTATGCCGTGGACGTCAGCGGTGGGGTGGAGCAGGGCAAGGGGATCAAGGACCCGAGCAAGATTCGCGCGTTCATGCAGGCCGTGCGCAACAGCAGGGGTGGGATGTGACGGCTGGCAGTCTGCCGCCGTCCATAACTACCACTGTGTAAAACAGCCCGGCGCCGCCTGTGGGTGGCCCGGAAACGAAGTGGCAACCCTGCGCTGGCAGGTTGTCTGGAAGGCTGAGGATACGGGCGGGAAATGGCAGGTCCAACGTCTGACCCCGTCCCGTCTGTGTCATCGCCACATATGAATTTAGCTCAAGGGCATACGCGGGGCTGTGTTCGAGCCACCGGTACTGGAGAAAAGAAAGCATGAGCAACTGGTTAGTAGACAAACTGATCCCTTCGATCATGCGTTCCGAGGTGAAGAAAAGCTCGGTTCCTGAAGGTCTGTGGCACAAATGCCCATCCTGCGACGCGGTGCTGTATCGCCCGGAGCTGGAAAAGACCCTGGACGTTTGCCCCAAGTGCAACCACCACATGCGTATTGGCGCACGCGCCCGTATCGACATCTTCCTGGATGCCGATGGCCGTAATGAACTGGGTGCCGACCTGGAGCCGGTTGACCGTCTCAAGTTCCGCGACAGCAAGAAGTACAAGGACCGCCTGGTCGGCGCACAGAAGCAGACTGGCGAAAAAGACGCGCTGATTTCGGTCAGCGGCAAGCTGCTGGGCATGCCGGTAGTAGTCTCGGCCTTCGAATTCTCCTTCATGGGCGGTTCCATGGGTGCCATCGTCGGTGAGCGCTTTGTTCGCGCTGCCAACTATGCCCTGGAAAATCGTTGCCCAATGATCTGCTTCGCCGCCTCCGGTGGTGCGCGTATGCAGGAAGCCCTGATTTCCCTGATGCAAATGGCCAAGACCTCGGCGGTACTGGCGCGTCTGCGTGAAGAAGGCATTCCGTTCATCTCCGTACTGACCGACCCGGTCTACGGCGGCGTCTCCGCCAGCCTGGCGATGTTGGGCGATGTGATCGTTGGCGAGCCTAAAGCCCTGATCGGTTTTGCCGGCCCGCGCGTAATCGAGCAGACCGTGCGGGAAAAACTGCCGGAAGGCTTCCAGCGCAGCGAGTTCCTGCTGGAGCACGGTGCGATCGACCTGATCATTCCGCGTGGCGAACTGCGCCCTCGCCTGGGCAGCCTGCTCGCGCAAATGATGGGCTTGCCGACGCCTGTGTACATCGCGCCTAAGGTCGAGCCGATCGTCGTGCCGCCGGTGCCAGCAAACCTATGACCCAACGTACCCTGGGCGAATGGCTCGCCTACCTTGAGCAGTTGCATCCGTCCGCCATCGACATGGGCCTGGAGCGCTCGCAACAGGTAGCGGCCCGCCTCGGGTTGGGCCAGCCGGCACCGCGTGTGATCACGGTGACCGGCACCAACGGCAAAGGCTCCACCTGTGCCTTTGTCGCCGCGCTGTTGCAGGCCCAGGGCCTCAAAGTCGGCGTGTACAGTTCGCCGCACCTGCTGCGCTACAACGAGCGGGTGCAGCTCAATGGCGTCGAAGCCACTGATGCCCAGCTGTGCGAAGCCTTCGCAGCCCTGGAAGCCGGGCGTGGCGACATTTCCCTGACCTATTTCGAGATGGGCACCCTGGCGGCGTTCTGGCTGTTCGAGCGTGCGCAACTGGATGTGGTCGTGCTGGAAGTCGGCCTCGGCGGGCGCCTGGATACTGTCAACGTGGTGGATGCCGACCTGGCCCTGGTAACCAGCATTGGTGTCGATCATGCCGATTACCTGGGCAATACCCGCGAATCGGTGTCTTTTGAAAAGGCCGGGATCTTCCGCCAGGGCCGTCCGGCGCTGTGTGGTGACCTGGACCCGCCGCAACCCTTGCTCGACAGGGCGCGCGAACTGGATTGCCTGTTCTACCTGCGGGGTCGCGAGTTCATCCTGGACATCGGCGACACCCATTGGCAATGGCGTGGGCAGGATGCACGTGGCCAACGGGTAGAGCTGCTTGATTTGCCGTTGCTGAACCTGCCGATGGAAAACGCCGCGCTCGCGCTGCAAGCCTATTTGCTGCTGGACCTGCCGTGGGACGCCGCGCAGATCGCGGCGACCTTGCTGGCAACGAAAGTGGTGGGGCGCCTCGATCGCCGAACCTTCGACTGGCAAGGCAAGCGCCTGAGCCTGATGTTGGATGTAGGCCATAACCCCCATGCTGCGCAGTACCTGGCTGAGCGTCTGGCGCGTACGCCGCCGGTGGGGCGTCGCCTGGCGGTGTTCGGGTTGTTGGTCGACAAGGACCTGGACGGCGTGGTTGCGCCACTGCTGGGCAGCGTCCAGTCTTGGGCCGTTGCGCCGCTGGACACGCCACGCAGCCGTCCTGCGGTTGAGTTGGAAACTGCCTTGCAGAACCTTGGCGCGCCGGTGACGTCGTATGCAAGCGTCACTGCAGCCCTGGAGGCGCAGTGTGCGGTAGCGACGGCCGAGGACGAAATCCTGTTGTTCGGATCATTTTATTGTGTTGCCGAGGCGCTTGAATGGCTGGCCCGGCGCTCCACGGAGGAAGCTGCACATGGCATTACTGGATAGCGCATACAAGCAGCGAATGGTCGGGGCCCTGGTGCTGGTGGCGTTGGCGGTAATCTTTTTGCCGATGCTGTTTTCCCGCCAGGACGAACAGCGCCAGGTGGTGGTTGAAGCTCCCGCTGCGCCCCAGGCGCCGGTGGTGCCGCAGGTTCAGGTCGAACCGGTGGTCGTGCCTGAGCCTCAGGTGTTGCCGGAAGAGCCTGTGCCCGTCGAGGAGGAGGTCGTCACACAGCAGGCGCCTTCACAGGCCCCTTCGATGCCGGTGCAGCCAAGTGTGCCGGTGGTCAAGCCAACGCCAGCCCCGGCTGTCGCCGCCAAACCGGCTGCACCGGCGCCAGCGCCCAAGCCGGTAGCGCCGCAGCCTGCAGCGCCTGGCAAGCCGGATGTGGGGCAGAGTCGCATCGACCCTAATGGCCTGCCGATCAGTTGGTCGATCCAGCTGGCCAGCCTGGCCAATCGCGAAAGTGCCGACGCCTTGCAGAAAAAGCTGCGTGCCCAGGGGTATAACGCTTATATCCGCAGCGCTGACGGCAAGAATCGTGTGTTTGTCGGGCCGCTGATCGAGCGTGCGGAGGCAGATCGCCTGCGCGATTTGCTGGGTCGTCAGCAGAACCTCAACGGGTTTGTGGTGCGTTTCCAGCCCGAGCGCGGCTGAACGGGCAATATGCTCTAAATGTGGGAGCTGGCTTGCCTGCGATGACGGTGGTTCAATCGACAACGATGTCGAGCATGCCGCCTTCATCGCAGGCAAGCCAGCTCCCACATTGGTTTGTGCTGGGGTTGAAATGCGATTGGCCCGTCACAATCTATTGATTTGCAAAGCACCCGCAATCACCGCTTACCGATAGCCCGGCGCTCTGCTAAAATGCGCCGCCTTATCCGTACGTAGGCTGCACTGTGCCATTTACCTGGGTTGATTGGGCGATCGTTGCAATCGTCGCCATCTCCGCTTTGATCAGTCTGAGCCGCGGCTTCGTAAAAGAAGCACTGTCGTTGCTGACCTGGATCATCGCAGGAGTCGTAGCCTGGATGTTCGGTGGTTCACTGTCGGTCTACCTGGCCGGGTACATAGAGACACCTTCGGCTCGCGTCATCGCGGGCTGCGCCATCATGTTCATCGCCACGCTGTTGGTGGGGGCAATGGTCAATTATCTTATTGGCGAGTTGATACGTGTCACCGGCCTCTCCGGGACCGATCGATTTCTCGGCATGGCCTTCGGGGCTGCGCGTGGCGCGTTGCTGGTGGTCGTGGCGGTCGGGCTGTTGAGCCTGGGGCCGGTACAGCAGGATTCGTGGTGGCAGGAGTCGGTACTCGTGCCAAAATTTCTATTGGTTGCAGACTGGTCCAAGAACCTCATCCTGGGGTGGAGCAGTCAGTGGCTGGCCAGCGGAATCAGCGTACCCGCTGATCTTCCGTTCAAGGAGCACCTCTTACCGGCCAAAACGCCTCAGTAAGCTGTGTTCAGTCAAGATTCATTAAGTAGGGGTTGCGTCGCATGTGTGGCATCGTCGGTATCGTCGGTAAGTCGAACGTCAATCAGGCGCTGTATGACGCGCTAACCGTCCTCCAGCACCGCGGCCAGGACGCTGCCGGTATTGTGACCAGCCACGACGGCCGGTTATTCCTGCGCAAGGACAATGGCCTGGTGCGTGACGTGTTCCATCAGCGTCACATGCAGCGCCTCGTCGGGCACATGGGCATTGGCCATGTGCGCTACCCGACTGCCGGTAGTTCGACCTCGGCCGAAGCTCAACCGTTCTACGTCAACTCGCCTTACGGCATCACCTTGGCGCACAACGGTAACCTGACCAACGTTGAACAACTGGCCAAGGAGATCTACGAATCTGACCTGCGCCACGTCAACACCAGCTCTGATTCGGAAGTGCTGCTCAACGTGTTCGCCCACGAGCTGGCCCAGCGCGGCAAGCTGCAGCCGACCGAAGAAGACGTGTTCGCCGCCGTGATCGACGTGCACAACCGTTGCGTCGGTGGTTATGCGGTGGTGGCGATGATCACCGGTTACGGCATCGTTGGTTTCCGCGACCCCCACGGCATTCGCCCGATCGTGTTCGGCCAGCGTCACACCGACGAAGGCGTCGAGTACATGATCGCTTCCGAAAGCGTGTCCCTGGACGTGCTGGGCTTCACCCTGATCCGCGACCTGGCGCCGGGCGAGGCTGTCTACATTACTGAAGACGGCAAGCTGCACACCCGTCAGTGCGCCGTAGCGCCGAAACTCACCCCGTGCATCTTCGAGCACGTCTACCTGGCGCGTCCGGATTCGATCATCGACGGCGTCTCGGTCTACAAGGCGCGCCTGCGCATGGGCGAGAAGCTGGCCGAGAAGATCCTGCGCGAGCGTCCCGAGCACGATATCGATGTGGTCATCCCGATCCCGGATACCAGCCGTACCGCTGCGCTGGAACTGGCCAACCACCTGGGCGTCAAGTTCCGTGAAGGCTTCGTGAAGAACCGCTACATCGGCCGTACCTTCATCATGCCCGGCCAGGCTGCGCGCAAGAAATCGGTACGCCAGAAGCTCAACGCCATCGAACTGGAGTTCCGCGGCAAGAACGTAATGCTGGTGGATGATTCCATCGTGCGGGGCACCACCTGCAAGCAGATCATCCAGATGGCCCGCGAAGCCGGGGCGAAGAACGTGTACTTCTGTTCCGCTGCGCCTGCGGTGCGTTACCCGAACGTGTACGGTATCGACATGCCGAGCGCCCATGAGCTGATCGCTCATAATCGTTCGACCCAGGACGTGGCCGACCTGATCGGCGCCGACTGGCTGATCTACCAGGACCTGCCGGACCTGATCGAAGCGGTTGGCGGTGGCAAGATCAAGATCGAGCAGTTCGACTGCGCCGTGTTCGACGGCAAGTACGTGACCGGCGATGTCGACGAGGCCTACCTGAACAAGATCGAGCAGGCGCGCAACGACTCGTCGAAGATCAAGACACAGGCGGTCAGCGCGATCATCGACCTGTATAACAACTGAGTAAACACCGGCCCTGAGGGGCCGGTTTTGTATCTTAAACAAAGAATTGAATAAGGAGTCGCAGCATGAGTCAGGAATGGGATGCCGGTCGGTTGGACAGCGACCTCGATGGCGTAGCTTTCGATACCCTGGCTGTGCGCGCCGGCCAGCACCGTACCCCGGAAGGTGAGCACGGCGACCCGATGTTCTTCACCTCCAGCTACGTGTTTCGTACTGCCGCCGACGCCGCTGCGCGGTTTGCTGGCGAAGTGCCGGGCAACGTGTATTCGCGCTACACCAACCCGACCGTGCGTGCGTTCGAAGAGCGCATTGCGGCCCTGGAAGGTGCCGAGCAGGCCGTGGCGACTGCCACCGGCATGGCGGCCATCCTGGCCGTGGTGATGAGCCTGTGCAGCGCCGGCGACCATGTGCTGGTATCGCGCAGCGTGTTCGGCTCGACCATCAGCCTGTTCGAGAAGTACTTCAAGCGTTTCGGTGTTGAGGTCGATTACGTGCCCCTGGCGGACCTGTCCGGTTGGGAGGCGGCCATCAAGGCCAATACCAAGCTGTTGTTCGTCGAATCGCCGTCCAACCCGCTCGCTGAGCTGGTGGACATCGCCGCGCTATCCGAAGTCGCCCATGCCAAGGGCGCGATGCTGGTGGTGGACAACTGCTTCTGCACCCCGGCCTTGCAGCAACCGCTGAAGCTGGGTGCGGACATCGTGGTGCACTCGGCAACCAAGTTCATCGACGGCCAGGGCCGTTGCATGGGCGGCGTGGTGGCCGGTCGCAGCGAGCAGATGAAGGAAGTGGTGGGCTTCCTGCGCACCGCCGGCCCGACCCTCAGCCCGTTCAACGCCTGGATCTTCCTCAAAGGCCTGGAAACCCTCAGCCTGCGCATGAAAGCCCATTGCGCCAACGCACAGGCCCTGGCCGAGTGGCTGGAGCAGCAGGACGGTATCGAGAAGGTGCATTACGCCGGCCTCAAGAGTCACCCGCAACACGCCTTGGCCCAGCGCCAGCAGCGCGGTTTCGGTGCAGTGGTGAGTTTTGAAGTGAAGGGCGGCAAAGACGGCGCCTGGCGCTTCATCGACGCGACGCGCTTGATCTCCATTACCGCCAACCTGGGTGACAGCAAGACCACCATCACCCACCCGAGCACTACCTCCCACGGGCGCCTGGCGCCGCAGGAGCGTGAAGCGGCCGGCATCCGTGACAGCCTGATCCGCATTGCGGTGGGCCTGGAAGATGTCGCTGACTTGCAGGCAGACCTGGCCCGCGGGCTGGCGGCCTTGTGATCGAGTGGTCCATGGAGGCCGCAGCGGCCAGTAACGGGCGCGTGGCGCTGGTGACGGGTGCGGCGCGGGGCATTGGCCTCGGGATTGCCGCGTGGCTGATCAGCGAAGGCTGGCAGGTGGTGCTGACCGACCTGGACCGCGAGCGCGGTGCCAAGGTATCCAAGGTGCTGGGCGACAATGCCTGGTTTATCACCATGGACGTGGCCGACGAGAAGCAAGTGGCCCAGGGTGTCGCCGAGGTGCTGGGGCAGTTCGGGCGCCTGGATGCGTTGGTGTGCAACGCGGCGGTGGCCGACCCACGCAATATCACCCTGGAAAGCCTGGACCTGGCGTACTGGAATCGGGTGCTGGCGGTCAACCTCAGTGGGCCGATGCTGTTGGCCAAGCACTGCGCGCCTTACCTGCGTGCCCATGGCGGTGCCATCGTCAACCTGGCCTCGACCCGGGCGCGTCAATCCGAGCCTGACACCGAAGCCTATGCGGCCAGCAAAGGTGGGCTGTTGGCCCTGACCCACGCCCTGGCCATGAGCCTTGGGCCGGAAGTGCGGGTCAATGCGGTCAGCCCTGGCTGGATCGACGCACGTGATCCGGCTGCGCGGCGTGCAGAGCCGCTCACCGACGCCGATCATGCCCAGCATCCGGCGGGCAGGGTGGGGACGGTGGAGGACGTGGCGGCGATGGTGGCCTGGTTGCTGTCACGCCAGGCCGGGTTCGTCACCGGGCAAGAGTTCGTGGTGGACGGCGGCATGAGCAAGAAGATGATTTACAGCGAGTAGGGCGGGTAGCTGTCTTGAAGTCATTTTGTCTTTTTCAGAAAAACTTCAAGCAGGCTATTGACTTAGGTCCGCTACCTGCGTAAATTTCGCGGCCTCAACGAAGCAAAGGGTGATTAGCTCAGCTGGGAGAGCATCTGCCTTACAAGCAGAGGGTCGGCGGTTCGATCCCGTCATCACCCACCACTTCTTGAGAGTTTTGCCCTAGGGCAAGACGCAACGTTAAAGGTTGCACCGACGCGCAGCGGTAGTTCAGTCGGTTAGAATACCGGCCTGTCACGCCGGGGGTCGCGGGTTCGAGTCCCGTCCGCTGCGCCATATTTTCCAGGTTCGATATGTCGGGCTTGAGATTGAACAGCCAAGGCTGATCGATCAGATGTTTAAAGGTGGTTGAGGGTTCATGCTCAATCAGCCAAGCGATACGCAGCGGTAGTTCAGTCGGTTAGAATACCGGCCTGTCACGCCGGGGGTCGCGGGTTCGAGTCCCGTCCGCTGCGCCATATCTGCATCAAGGCCCACTGAACGCCTTGAAGCACAAGGAAAGCCACTGGCTAACCTTGATCCGATAGCAAAGACCCTGGTCGAAAGACCGGGGTTTTTTGTGTCTGGGGTTTGAAAAAAAGCCTCATCTTCTTCGCTGCCATCAGCGCTCATTATCGGCAAACGGCCGACAGATCATTTCGATTCTGTCGGCCGTTTTGCGTTCTTGTGTCAAAAAATTTCAATGTGGTTATTTGCCGCAGGCGCAGAAACCTTTAAAGTTAACCCTTCGGTCAACTTTGCACTGTCATCATGGCCTTTTGATTCGTCGAGAAAGGTTTCTGCAAGTCTCCAGATTCGGTGTACTTAACCATAAGGGCGGATTTATAACCGCTCAGAGGATGATCCATGTCCAACCGTGAAATAACCCGGCGCTCGTTCCTCCAGGGCGGGCTGGTGGCGGGTGTGAGTGTCACGCTCACACCGCTCAGCACCCAGGCGCTGGCTGCCTTGATGGAAAACAGCGTGACCGTGCCGTCTGAAAAGTGGCTTGGCCATAACGGCAAGGCGCGCCAGCGTAACGATGCCTTGTCGAAAGTCTGCGGCAGCAAGGTGTTTGCCCGCGACATCCGTTCCAAGGACATGCCTGGCTGGCCCCAGCAGCAAGGTCACGCCATGTTGCTCAAAACCATCAAGGCCGACCACATCTACGCGGGCTACGACCTGTCGTGGCTTGGCGCCGAGCTGCAGCCGGACCGTATTGTCACCGCTACCGACCTGGACAAAGACGGTATCGTCTTCCCGGAAGAACATGCGCCGGACCCGTTGCTACCCGAGGGCAAAGTGCCGATGTTCATCGGTCACCCGGTGGCGATCCTGATCTGGAACGACTTCGAGCGTTTCCGTCAGGCCAAGAACAAACTCAAGTTCAATGACAAGGCGATTCGTTACGGCGCCAAAGTGCCGTATTACGAAGGTGACCCCTACGGTAGCTTCCGCTACGTGCGCGTGGGTGGCCCGACCTCGGCTGATGAAGACGAATTCGCCAGCCTCAAGGATTCGATCCTGTTCCCGATGCTGAAAAATCGTCGCCCAGTGTGGAATTCCCAGCCGAACCTGCACGGCAACCTGACCGAGCGCGGGCTGTTCTACGCCGAGCGCATGAAGAGCCAGATCAACACGCCACCGGACAACTGGCTGGTGTTTGACGAGCGCTACAAAACCCCATCGATCGAACCGGCCGCCATGGAGCCGGACAACGGCAACGGTTGGTACGATCCAGCGACCAAAACCCTGCACTTTGTGGTGGCCACCCAGTGCCCATTGGAAGTTGCGACCGAGACCGCCAAGATGATCTCGCCGTCGCGCTTCGGCCTGGCTCATCTGAACATGCACCCGGGTTACACCGTGGGTTACGGTTCCAAAGACCACAACATTTTCGTCTACTACGCCGCCCTCGCTGCGTTGTATGGCGCCGGTGTGCCGGTGCGCCTGGCCAACGACCGTTACGAGCAATTCCAGAGCGGCATCAAGCGTCACCCATTCGATATCCGCTATCAGTTGGCGGTCGACAAGAACGACCACAGCTTCAAAATCTTCCTCGCCGACATGAGCGTCGACGGCGGTGGCCGGATCAACTACAGCCCATCGGTGGCTGCGGTCGGCGCCACGGCGGCGCAGTCGATCTACTACATGCCGCAGAACGACCTGCAAGTCACCGCGTACCATTCCCGTGGCGTTGAAGCCGGTTCGATGCGGGGCTACGGCACCCTGCAAAGCATGGCGGCGACCGAAATGATGGTCGACGAAATCGCCGGCCGCCTTGGTGTGGATGCCATCGAGCTGCGGCGCAAGAACGCATTGCGTTCGGGCATGAAGAACACCCAGGGCGCGATCCCTGCCGGTGCGTTGCGGCTGCACGAAATTCTCGACAAGGCCGCTGTGCACGACGTGTGGAAAAACCGTGACGCGATCAAGCAACAACGCGAAGCCGCAGACCCGGATAACTGGTATGGCGTCGGTTTTGCCATCTGCCAGAAAGACTTCGGCACCGGTTCCGAAGCGCCGATGGCCAGTGTTGAATTCAGCGCTGACGGTCGCATCAGCCTGCGCCACATCGGAATCGAAATCGGCACCGGCATGTCCACTTCGCAGTCGCTGGTGGTTGCCGACTTCCTCGGCAGCCCGGCCCACGAAGTGAAGACCGGCGAAACACAATGGCAGGAAATGCAACTGGTCACCGGCGGCAACCCTTACACCATGAGCCAGGCCGAGCAGGACAACCTGCTGCGTAACCCGCGTTGGGTGGGCAAGCTCGCTTCGGCGTCTTCGGCGACCAACTCGGCGTACTACTTCAGCCACGCGACCCGCGAAGCGGCGCGTGTGCTGTTCAACCACGGCCTGTGGCCAGCGGCGCTAGAGATCTGGCGCCAGGGCCCGTTCGGCGGCCAGGCCAACCCCTATGTGGTACGCCGCGAAGACGCACATTGGGTGGACGGCAAGCTCACCGCCAACGGCATGCAGCCATTGAGCTTTGAAGAACTGGCCAGGCGCGCTCATGAGCGAGGCCTGGTCACCGCTGCCACGGTCCACGGGTTCAACCGCTGGAGCTGGGCCGAGGCTGAGTACAGCATCGACGGCGTGCGCGAGCGCCTGCCGCTCGACGGTCTGGCGGTGAAATACGGCGATGGCGCACCGAAAGCCAAGCAGGCGCTGATGAGCACTGCCGGTTTCCACCTGCTCGATCGCCAGAACGTCAGCTATCCCGCCACCCAGTTGAATAACGCTGCGGTGACGTACTACAGCCCCGTCGCCACGTTGGTCGAGTTGAAGGTCAACAAGGGTTCGGCGCAGGTCGAAGTGCTCAATCACCATTCATGGGTCGAGTGCGGGCGTGTGCTGGTTGAAGAGTTGGTCAAAGGCCAGCTCGAGGGTGGAGTGGCCATGGGTATCGGTCACGCGTTGATGGAGGAAATGCCGTTGTACGAAGGCGGGCCGGGGGAGGGCGACTGGAACTTCAACCGCTACCGTCTGCCGATGGCGCGTCACGTTGCCGTATGGAAGCAGACCTCGGAGATTCTGCCGGCGCTGTCGCCAAGCGACCCGTCCAAAGGTATCGCTGAAGTGGTGATGATCCCGATTGTCGGGGCCATCGGTAATGCGGTGGCACACGCCATCGGTAAACGTGTTCGCGACCTGCCAATCACGGCTGCACGCATCAAGGAGGCCCTCAATGGCTAACCGTCCGCTTCAACTGACCCTCAATGGTCAACCCGTCGGCCCGGTGGACATCCCTGATGACCTGCCGATGATCGACTACCTGCACGAATACAAAAACCTCACGGGCTCGCGGCTGGGCTGCGGCCAGGGCATTTGCCACGCCTGTGTGGTGATCGTCGACAACCCGGACGGCACCAGCGAAGAAGTGCGCACCTGCATCACCGGCGCGCATTACTTCGAAGGCAAGCAAGTGCGCACTATCGAAGGCCATGCCAAGCGCGATGAGTCGGGCCAGGTCACTGAGCTCAGTCCGATCCAGCAGCGCTTCGTGGATGAGTTCGCCTTTCAGTGCAGCTATTGCGCGCCGGGCTTCGTCAACGCGGCGACCGTGTTGGTGGAGAAACTGCAACGCCAGCCGACCGTGCACAGCAAGCTGGAACAAGTCATCGAGGACAGCCTCGGTCATCACGTCTGCCGTTGTACCGGGTACGTGCGTTATTACAACGCCACCCGCAACGTGCTGACCGATCTCGGCCTGGTCAAGGAGGGTTAAGCATGAAGCTTTTTCTGACCCGCCTGGCCTTGGCGGTCGGCCTGGCCGCGCCGGTATTGTTTGCCCACGCTGATGATCAAGCCAAGCGCGGCGAATACCTCGCCCGCGCCGCTGACTGCATGGCCTGCCACACTGCACCGGGCGGCGCGCCGTTTGCCGGCGGCCTGCCGATTGTCTCGCCGTTTGGCACCATCTATGGCACCAATATCACACCAAGCAAAGAACACGGCATTGGCTTGTACAGCGATGACGAGTTCTTCGCCGCGCTGACCGAAGGCAAGCGTCGCGACGGTGCGTACTTGTACCCGGCGATGCCCTACACCTCCTACCACCTGATGCCACGCGAAGACTCGGACGCCATTCATGCGTACCTCAAAACCATCGAGCCGATCGAGCGCGCAGCGCCGGTGACGAGCCTGAGCTTTCCCTTCAACGTGCGCCTGGGCCTGATGGGCTGGAACGTGCTGTACGGCAAAGCGCTGAAACTGGAACCGGCCGAAGGCAAGAGCGAAGCCTGGAAGCGCGGCCAGTACATGGTCGAAGTGCTCGGCCACTGCGGCGAATGCCACACGCCACGTGGCCTGCCCGGTGCGATGGAGCTGGACAAGCGCCTGACCGGCGGTATCCTCAATGGCTATCTGGCGCCCAGCCTGCTCGCCACCGACCTGGCCGCACGCGGCTGGAATGAGCAGGACCTGGCCACCTTCCTCAAGCACGGCATGAGCGCCCAAGGGACGATGTTCAACGAGATGTTCCCGGTGTTCCACAACAGCACCCAGGGCCTGAGCGATACGGACCTGGCCGCGATGGCGACCTTCCTGCTCGGTGATAAACCGCCCGCAGCCAAGGCGCTGGTCGAAGTGCCGGTGGAACACCTTGGCCCGAGCGCTCAGCGCGGCCGCCAGGAATACCTGAACGTCTGTGCCGGTTGCCATGCCGCCGATGGTGAAGGCAAGCCGCACATCGCGGTGGCGATGCGCGGCAACACCACGCTGCGTCTGGAAGACCCGCGCAACCTGGTGCGGGTGATCGAGGACGGGATTGGCGAGCAGAAGTTCTCCGGGTTCGAGCACATGCAACCGATGCCGGGCTTCGCGGGAAAACTCAGCCCGGAACAACTCACCGATCTGATCAATTACCTGCGCCAAGGCTGGGGCGGGCAATCGGCGGAGCTGGCGGTGAGCGATGTGCAGAAGCTGCAGGCTGAGGCGCCGTCCATCGAGCACAAGGCGCACTGACATGCAGCATCTGGATCTGCAGGTGATACGACGGGCGCTGGCGTGGTCGGTGGCGGGGCAGCGCATTTGGCTCTGTACGGTGCTGGCCACCTACGGCTCGGCGCCGCGGGCGCCGGGTTCGCTGCTGGCGGTGAACGCCGCTGGGCAGTGGATTGGGTCGTTGTCGGGTGGTTGCGTCGAGGAAGACTTTCTCGAACGCGTCGCCGAAGGTGCGTTTTTCGCTGCGGTCAACGTGGTGCGCTACGGCGCAGGGGACGATCCGCGCTCGCGGGTCAGCCTGCCCTGCGGCGGCATTCTCGATGTATTGGTTGAGAAGTTCGAGCCTGACTGCGAGGTGCAGGCGCACCTACGTGAAGTGGAGTCGGCGCTGCTCGGGCAGCGCCGCTTGATTCGCCAAGTCGACCTGGCCAGCGGGGCGCGCAGCCTGGTCGCTGATTGTGAGCAGGGCGTGCGCATCGAGCGTGACAGTGAGCGGGTGCGCATCCGCGTCGGTGCGGCTCAGCGTTTATTGCTGGCTGGGTACTCCAGCGTGGCGCAGGCGTGTGCCGAGTTTGCAGTCGGCCTTGGGTTTGAAGTGATTCTCTGCGACCCACGTGATGAAGTGCTCGAAGGCGTGGTGCTCAATGGCGTGGAGATTCGTCGCCAGTTGCCGTCGGTGTTTATTGCCGACGGCGGCTGTCACCGTGATACGGCGGTGGTTGCGCTGACGCATGACCCGCGTATCGACGATCTGGCGATGATGGAAGCGGTGCGTACCGACGCGTTCTACATTGGCGTGATGGGGTCGTTGCAGACCTCGCAGAAGCGCTTTGAGCGACTGCGCCGCATCGGTGGGTTGGGGGAGCCTGAACTGGCGCGGATACACGCGCCTATCGGGCTTAACCTGGGCAGCAGGACGCCGTCGGAAATTGCGTTGGCGGTATTGGCGGATATCGTACGGATTCGTAGCGGGATTGCTCGCGACCAGCTCTGAGGCGCAGACCTGCTTAAAGGCGCGTTGTAATGTGGCGAGGGAGCTTGCTCCCGCGGGACCGGGCTGGCGCTTATACACATCTGACGCTGCCGACCAGTGCCAGGGTGGGTGCGAGTCTGGGGGGCGCTGCGATTTG
>NZ_WKFA01000070.1:0-26711 GCF_021605325.1 Pseudomonas sp. PA-7-1E | reverse complement strand
TCTTTGCGGGTTTGTTTGCGCTTACCGGCGTACTCGGCGTCAGCGAAGGTCATCTGCTTCATGGGGAAACTCAGCGGGTGGAATCCGGGTATTTTGCCAAAATCTGGAAGTCTTCTTCAGAGTTTCCTTAGCAACGTTTCGCGCGTTCATGGGGGACAACTGGAGCGCGCCGATTGAAAGCGATCCGGTGGTTAAGTTGCTGGAGCTGGGCGCGTATCGGCGCGTGCAGGAGCGTGCCCGGGTAAACGATGCGGCTAAGGCTTTGTTGTTGGCATACGCCCAGGATGGCGACCTCGATCAGCTCGCCGCGAACGTCAGTGTCCAGCGCCTGGTAATTCAGGCCGAGGATCTGACAACGTTTCCCCCCACGCCGAAAGTGATGGAATCCAACGATGCGTTGCGCGAGCGCGTACAAGCGGCTTTCGAAGGGCTGACCACGGCCGGCTCGCGTAACAGTTACATCTGGCATGCGCGTAACGCCTCGGCGCTGGTGGGAGACGCTACGGCCGAAAGCCCTTCGCCGGCGGTGGTAGTGGTCACTGTGCAGCACCTTAACGGCGATGGCGCGGCTGATCCGGCATTACTGAAGCAAGTGGAGGCGCACCTTAGCCAGGACAATATTTTGCCGGTGGCGGACAGAATCCACGTGCAGGGCGCCGAGGTAATCAAATATCGCATTGACGCGATTTTGCACATGGAGGGTTCCGGCTCCGAAAACGAGAGCCTTCTGATTGAGGCAGAACGCCGCCTTAACGCCTGGATAAACCCTCGGCGCCGACTGGGTGTTGAAGTTGCTCGCTCCGGGATCGACGCGCAGGCGCATATCAGCGGAGTCAGGCGCGTGGATTTGCCTGGGTGGGTAGATATACGGCCTACCAAGGCCCAGGCGGCTTACTGCACGGGCGTAACTGTGAAGCTGGGGGACTGACATGCAAAGTCTTCTGCCGCTCAATAGCACGCTTCTGGAGCGCGCCATAGAGGCCGCCACGGGCGGAAAGACCGACATACCGTTGCGAATACTCTACAACCCGGACTTATGCCCGGTTGCGTATCTGCCGTTGTTGGCCTGGGCGTGGTCGGTCGACCGCTGGGACAACAATTGGTCGGAAGCGGTCAAGCGTTCGGTTATCCGTTCATCGTTCTTTGTGCATGCCCACAAGGGCACTGTAGGTGCCTTGCGGCGGGTCGTTGAGCCGCTTGGGTACTTGATCGACGTGCAGCACTGGTACGAAACGACACCCGAAGGGGTGCCGGGAACGTTTGCCCTCAAGGTTGGCGTTTTGGAGACCGGCATTACCGAAGAAATGTATGCCGAGCTGGAAAGGCTGATTGATGACGCCAAGCCGGTAAGTCGGCACCTGACGGGTTTGGCGATCAGCCTCGAAAGCACCGGTGCTATCAACATCTTTGCAAGTGCCTATGACGGTGACGAGATTGATGTTTATCCGCCGGTACTTCGCGACATCGAGGCGACCGGTGTTATCGGTGGTGGCGGTCGTGAACACACTATTGATGACCTTGAAGTTTATCCCCTGACGCCTGCCTTTATTTCGGTCGACTGCTATGTCGGCGTGCCGGGCCGCGAGCATTCCATAGACCTTTTGGATGTATACCCATGATTGATGCCAATTCGCAGTTTTTCGCCATCCTTACGGCCGTGGGGGAGGCCAAGCAAGTTAAAGCCGATGCTGGCCTGTTAACTTGGAAGTTAACCCACATGGCCGTGGGGGATGCCAATAATACTGATCCAATGCCTGACCGTTTGCAGAAGGTGTTGATCAACGAGCGCCGCCGTGCGCCGCTGAACATGCTGGGCCCTGATCCGGCTAACCCCGGCATCCTTGTGGCCGAGCAGATTATCCCGTCCGATGAGGGCGGCTTCTGGATTCGCGAGCTGGGATTATTTGACTCGGACGGGGATCTAGTGGCGGTGGCCAACTGCGCGCCGAGCTTCAAGCCGAAGCTTTCCCAAGGCGCCGGACGGACGCAAACCGTCCGCATGAACTTCATCGTCAAGAGTTCCACGAACGTGGTGCTGAATATCGACCCTTCGGTCGTAACGGCAACGCGCCGGTATGTAGACGAGTCTATTGCCGGAGCCATTAACAGACTGGACTTTAAGCAGTCGGTATTGGTCGCTACCACGGGCCCCGTGGTCCTGGCGGGCATTCAAGCCATTGACGGCTTCGCGGTGCCAGCGGGTTCGCGGGTGCTGGTAAAAGATCAGGCGCAGGCGAAAGACAACGGTTTGTATGTAGTCGGGCCTGATAGCTGGACGCGCTCGGTCGACGCAGACAGCAGCGACAAGGTAACGCCCGGTCTGATGGTGACGGTGGAGCGGGGTACGGTAAACGCCGATACCATCTGGCAACTGGTCAGTGATGGCCCGCTGGTGCTTGGCACTTCGGCCCTGGCGTTCCAGTGGCTTGGTGGGCAGAACGCGCCTACAGCCCCTGTGGATGACCGTTCTAAGCGGGTGGCCAACACTGAATCGGTGAGGGCTCAAATTGAAAGCCCGAAGCAAGACTTTCCTGTACATGTCTACCGTAAAAATCGGTTGATCAATGGTGCTTTTCAAGTATGGCAGCGCGGCAAATCAGGCGTTGTAGGCAGGGTCAGTGGCGGCCCTGAAAGTGCATTCGGTCCAGATCGATGGAGGATCTACAGCCCAGCCAATGCTGTTTGTAGTTGGAGTCAGCTGAATGTTGAGCAAGAAGCCAGAATTAACGAGTCCAAATACTCTTTGCGCCTTTCTCGGGAGGGCGCGGGCTACGGCTGGAATTTAAGCCAGCGCATAGAAAATGTGAAAACGCTGGCAGGCGGGAAAGTTACAATTTCGTTCTTTATGAGAAGTAGCGTCTCGCACGTTTGCTCTGTAATCCTTCGACAGAGCTTTGGTGTTGGTTCAAGTCAGCCGGATATTGATGTTGGAGCGTCAGTTGATCTGACTCCGGTTTATAAAAAGTTCATTGTCACGCTTGATTTAGCGTCGGTGGTGAATAAAGACGTAGGTGTCTCTAACGATTACCTTGAACTGATTTTATCGAGCCAGGGAGCTGGCTCGCATGTTACGGATATCACCAATATCCAAGTCGAGTCTGGCAGCGTCGCTACGCCTTATGATCTGCGCACTGTTCAAGAGGAATTCAGCGCCTGCCTTCGGTACTTTGAGAAGTCGTTTCTCATGGATCACCCCAATAAGTCGAACAATGGCCCATCGACTTGTATTGCAACGTTTACACAGTCGGGGCCGGCGCAGGGATCACAGTCAGCTTTGCGTATGGATTTTCGGGAGGTTAAACGTGTGGTGCCCACACTAACGCTGTTCTCGCCTGGCGAGGAAAGCTCACAGATTTGGGCGCAGTCTTCGCAAAAGCCATGCACGGCGACCAACATTCAAAGCTTGTGGGCTACCGGTTTTTCTTTGTCCTGCATCCCGCCGAGCAGCTCGGGACCTGGCTATACCTTGCAAATCGAGTGGACCGCTGATGCTGAAATTTAAAGGGGAGGCTCATGGATACTACCAAGTATAAATTTAGCCCGGCGGGCGTTCAGCGCTTGCCGGACGGAGTGTTTATTCCCCAGGACATGGGCAATAACGATTGGGTGGCCTACTTGGCCTGGGTTGAGAAAGGCGGCAAGACTGCGCCGATATCGACCGCCGAAGAAGACGCCAGCACGGAACGCCGGTGGCGCGACGGTGAGTTGGAAAGCGTCAAGTGGCTGCGCGAGCGTCACCGTGATGAGGTGGAGCTGGGCGGCGCCACGTCGCTGACGGTGGAGCAGTACGGCGAACTGTTGGGCTACATGCAGTCGTTGCGCGACTGGCCCCAGGCGCCGGACTTCCCCGACACGAAACACCGCCCTATCAGGCCCGCCTGGATAGATCAGCAAACCCCATAACGCCCCGCACTGTCGGGGCGTTTTTCATTCCTCGCTAAAACCCTAAAGCCCTGCCAGTGCGGGGCTTTTTCATGTCTGGAGATTGGGCCTATGCCTTCTACAAGTCGTTTTCACGGCGTTACCGTAACGCTGGTCGACACCGGCGCGCGCACTATCGCACTGCCGTCCTCTTCCATTATCGGCCTGGTGGACACCTTCACCGTGGCGCCGGAATTCTCGGCGCAGCCTGGCGACCTGGTGCTACTGACCCGCGAAAGCGAAGCGGTGGCCGCCTTCGGGCCAGACTCCGCTATTACGCGTGCCGCTAAAGCCATCCTCACCCGTTCCAAGGCCGTGATTGTCGCCTGTGGCGTCGCCAAGCTTGAAGACGCCGCGTTGCAAACCTCGGCCATCATCGGCGGCGTGAAGGCCGATGGTAAGCGTACAGGCCTACAGGCGCTGCTGGATGGCAAGAGCCGGTTCAACGCCCAGCCGCGTCTGTTGGTGGCCCCGGGTCATTCCGCCACGCAAGCAGTGGCCACGGCCATGGATGGGCTGGCAACGAAGCTGCGCGCTATTGCCATCGTTGACGGTCCTAATACGACCGACGAGGCGGCCATGGAGTACGCCAAGAACTTCGGCAGTAAGCGCATCTACATGGTAGATCCGGGCGTTCAGCAGTTCGACACCGTAGCGAGTAAAACCATTGATTCGCCGGCCTCCGCCTGGGTGGCGGGGATGTTCGCCTATACCGATGCCGAGTACGGTTTTTGGGCGTCGCCTTCCAACAAGGAATTCGTGGGCATCACCGGTACCACCCGCCCTATTGAGTTTTTGGACGGTGATGAAACGTGCCGGGCCAACCTGCTCAATAACGCCAATATTGCCACCATCATTCGCGATGACGGCTACCGCCTGTGGGGCAACCGCACGCTTTCCAGTGATGCGAAATGGGCTTTCGTTACCCGCGTTCGTACCGTCGATATCGTCATGGACGCAATTCTGGCCGGCCACAAATGGGCGGTGGATCGCAGCATTACTAAGACCTACGTCAGCGATGTGACTAATGGGCTTCAGGCGTTTATGGGTGACCTGAAGCTCCAGGGCGCGGTAATCAACTTCGAAGTTTACGCAGATGGTGAGCTGAACACGGCGAGCCAGCTGGAGCAAGGCAAGGTGTTCTGGAACATCCGATTTACCGATGTGCCGCCGGCAGAAAACCCTAACTTCCGCGTTGAAGTCACCAACCAATGGTTGACCGAAGTCCTCGACACTGCCGCCTAAGGAGGCCGCTAAATGATTCCTGAAGTATTGGTGAATACCAACCTATTCGTGGATGGCATGAGCTTCGCCGGTGACGTGCCAAGCATGACCCTCCCCAAAATCGTGGTGAAGACAGACGAATATCGCGGCGGCGGTATGGGCGGATCCATCGAAATGGATATGGGCCTGGAGAAGATGGAGGCCGCTTTCGTCACTACTGGCGTCCGCCGCGAGTCCATGAAGTTCGTGGGGCTCGCTGATCAGACGGCATGCAATACGGTGTTTCGCGGGGCTTTCAAGGGCCAGAAAGGCCGCATTACGCCAGTCGTTGCGACCGTTCGCGGCATGCTCAAAGAGCTGGACCTGGGCGACTGGAAAGCCGGTGAAAAGGCCGAGCTGAAACACTCGATTGCCGTCACCTACTACAAATTGGAAATCGACGGCCGCGTGATGTACGAAATCGACCCCGTGGCCTGTGTGCGGGTTATCAACGGTGTTGACCAATACGCAGCAATGCGCACCGCCCTGGCTCTTTAAGGATAAAAGAACATGAAAGCAACTAACCCAAATACATTGCCCGAGTGGCTGGAACTGTCGGCCGACGGCGCCGTGGTGACGCTCAAGTATCCGCTTGAGGTCGACGGCATGAAGCGCGACAAGATCGCAATGCGCGCGCCGTGCTTGCGCGACCTTCGCGCCGCTAGTGCCATGGCTAACGGCGATCAGGAGCAGCTGGAAGTCAACCTGCTGTGCAGTCTTACCCAAATCGGGGACAAGGACTTGGGCGCTATCAAAACGGTGGACTACAAGCGCCTTCAAGAAGGCTATTTTCGCCTGGATAACGAAGTCGGGGTGTGACACCGGGCAATTGAAAATGATGGCCAAACGCTTGGCGGCCGAGCTGCACTTTTCGGCTGCTGAGCTGTTGGACATGCCGGCTTCAGACATGGTGTGGTGGCTCACGGATTGAGCCGCTATCGAGCCACCCGACGCATAGGGCAAGCACATGGCAAGCAAATTAGCGCTTGGTATCGTCATTGGTGGGGCTGTCAGCTCCACCGTGGGTTCGGCGTTCAAGGACGTTGAAAGCCGCATAAAGCGCCTGGAGGCGACCGGGGCAAAAGCCCGGGTTCTTCAAAACACCATTGGCGACACGATCCGGCTTCGGGAGGAATGGCGCAAGGCGCACCTGGCGGGGGAGAAGGGCGCAAGCACGCTACTGACCAAGCTCGATGCCAACCTGGCCAGCCTGAAGAAACAGGGCATCGAAGTCGGTAGGTTGGAAAAGGCCTATCAGACGTTGGGCCGTACGGCGCGCGATGCTGAGTTTAAAGCGTTGGGCCACCAGCAAATCCAGGCCGGCCGCGAGGGCATGAAAAGCACTGTCGGCCAGGCGGTGGGGTTTTCGGCCGCTGTGGCGGTGCCTACGAAGGTCAGCGCTGACTATGGCGCAATTATTCGGGATATTGCGATCAAGGCGGGCATTGCCAATGCCCCGCAAGAAAAGCAAATGTCCCAAACCATTTTGCAGACTTCCCGTGACGCGGGAATGGGCCGCAATGAAGTAGCGCAGGTGGTGAACTCCCTGGTTGGGGCGGGCATGGATCTGTCTGAGGCGCTGTCGTATGCGCCTACGGCGGCCAAGTTCGTCGTGGGTCAGGGGGCGGGTGCTGAAGACACCGCCAAGATGATCAACGCCCTGGGGCAGAACGCCAAAATCACCGACCCCAAGGTCATGCAACAAGCCCTTGAGGCCATCGCCTATCAGGGCCAGGCCGGTAGCTTCGAGGCCAGCGACATGGCCCGATGGGCACCGGAAATGCTGGCAGGCATGGGCAGGCTGGGCATTACCGGCATGGATGCCGTGACGCAGCTGGGCGCCATGCTGCAAGTGCAAATGAAAACTGCAGGTGGTGCCGATGAGGCGGCCAACAACCTGAAAAATTGGATGGAGAAAATCGGCGCCCGCGATACCGTCACGGCCTACAAAAAGGCCGGGATCGACTATCAGGGTTCCATGCAGACAGGGCTGCAAAAGGGCATGTCGACGCTGGAGGCGAGCTTGGCGCTGGCCCAGCGCTACGTTGCGGCGACGAACCCGGCGAAAGCCAAGGCAATGGCCGAGGCTACCGCAAAGATCAACAAGGAGACCGACCCGGTAAAAGCCAAGGCAATGATTGACTCTTTGGAGCAGGCATTGCGAACCGGCGATATTTTTGCCGACATGCAAGTGAAAGCCGCCCTCACGGCTTACACGCAGAACAAAGCGCTATACGAACAGCTCAAGAACGACTCCAAGTCAGCCACGGGCATTCTGGATAAGAACTTGGCCGAGCGCCGAGAGGCGTCCGCGCAGAAGTGGGCTGAGATGGCGCAGAGCATGGACGACTCTATGCGCATGATTGGCGACGCTATCCGCCCAATGACGGACGGTGTAGCGGATGGCCTGGCCTGGGTTGGGCGTGGGCTTAGCTCGCTGGGCGATGAGTCGCCCAAGGTGGTTTCCAGTGTCGCCGCGATCACTGCCGGGCTTATTGGGTTTCGGGGCGTTGTAAACAGCGTGAAGATCGGCCGGGGGCTGGTGAATATCGCCCGTGGCGGCCTGCGCGGCGGTGATCCAAACATTCCCCAGCGCGTAATCGTCACCAATATGCCGGCAGGCGGGCTTGATGGTCCTGGCATGGATGCTGGCGACAGTAAGCGCCGCAAAAAAACCAAGAGGGGCAAACCGCCCTCGGCAGCGTCACGGGCGGCAGCAACTGCGCCTACTGCTGCCCCGGGTTCGGCTCGCCCTGCACCAGTGCGCCAGGGCATGGGCATGAATACCGGCGGCATGGTCAAGGGCACGGCGGTGTTTGCGGCGGTCGACTCGCTGTTGATGGCCAAGGATACCTATGACCACGCCGAAACCCGCGATGAAATGGCTGAGGGTTACGGTGAGGCGGCGGGAAATTTAGCCGGCGCGTTGGCCGGTGCTGCGGCCGGCGCGGCCATCGGTTCGATGGTGCCGGTGATTGGTACCGTGGTGGGTGGCCTGATCGGGGCTTACTTGGGGAGTACCGGCGGCCAGGCCCTGGGCGGGTATGCCGGCAAGGCCATGTTTGGCAGTGACCCGGCAACGAAGGTAATGTCGGCGGCAGGTCCGCTGATGATGGCCGATGCCGGCAAGAATATTCCGCCGGTACTGGGGGATATTGCCGCGTCATTCAAGGCGCCGCCGAAAGTGGCTCCGCCGGTGCCGTTGATGCTTCTGCGGCCCTCGGTGGCGGCACCCGGACCGCCATCGAGGTCGGAAGCAGTTACGCCGTCAGGCCGTAACGCGGCGCCTGTGACACCGGCGCCGGCAACGGTGCCGGTTGTTCCTGGGCGTGATGCTGCGCCTGTTCAGCCTTTGGCGCCGGTCGTCCAGGCGATGGCGCCGCCGGCGACGGTGCAGGTTGTTCCTGGGCGTGATGCTGCGCCTGTTCAGCCGATGCCGTCGGCAGATGCGCCTGCGGGGCCGCTACGTGCTGCCCCAGGGCGTGAAGCTGCGCCAGTCCTGGCGCTTGCCCCGGTTGTGCGTGTAACCGCACCAGCCGCACCTGGCGGGCTGCCAGAGCGCCGTAACAGGGCACCACTGCTGCTTCCGGTTCCCTTGGCTGTACCTGCCAGCGGGCGCAAGGGGGAAGCACCGGCGCCGGCTTTGATGCCTGATCGTGTTCTTGATGGGCAGGGCGTTACGCGTAAGGGTCCTGGGTCTGAGGTTGGCGATCTGGTTAGAGCGCTGGCCCAGGCGTCGGCCGTTAAGCCTGGTGCGGCACTGCCTAAGCCGGTGCCACCGGTGAAGCCGGAACGGGCGAAGTTTGAGCAGGTGGTGCATGTGGCGGCTCCGTTCCATTTGACCGTGAAAGGGGATGTGAAAGACCCCCAGCAGCTGGCCCGGGAAATTGAGCCGTACTTGCACAACCATCGGCAAGAAATCAGCCGTCAGCTTTCAAGTGCAAGCCTTTTTGATGAGCCTCATGTGGGGTAAGGGGGGGACGTGGACAAAGACACGAAAGACCCGGGGTATTTAGACCAGCTCCAGGCCGGGCTTAAGTACCTGGCCACGACTGGAGAGGCGGGCAGGCGTAGCCTTGATGGGATGATGGGGCCCCTTAATGGGGCTATTAGCGAAATCACCGGGGCGGCGTCTGAGCTGGAGGGGCTGCCAGTGATTGGTCCGGCCGTGGGTGAAAAGCTTCAGCGCGTGATGCGCGGTGTGAACGCAGCCCAGGCAAAGGCCGGCACGGTGTTGGAGACCTATAACAAGGCTTCCCGCGCCATGTCGCAAATTGACGAACGCATGGGAGTGCTGAAAGAGCAAACCGGGAAGGCCGGGGCGGCGATAAACAAAATCGCCGGCAAGGTCAGTCCATCGCTGGCCAACATTTTCCCCACGGGGGCGTTTGCCACCAATGCGACGCCGGCGCCGGAGGCGGTTAAGCCGTTCCCGCACCTGCTGATTATTCAGCCGCTAGACCCCAAGGCAGAACCGTACTTCTTCAACTTGGATACGGCGGCCTTTGATGAGCTGCGGCGGTCTACAGAATTCCGCTGGGCTTCGCAGGAGCGTTTAAGCCGGCGGCCGGCACAGCAAGCCGTGGGCATGGGTGATGAGAAAATGACGCTCAAGGGCGCCATTTTCCCGGGCTTCAAGGGAGGATTAAAGCAGCTGGACACGCTTCGCCGTATTGGTTCGCGCCTTCTGCCTTTGGGGTTGACCACCGGCTATGGCCACGTCCTGGGCAACTGGTGCCTCAAGAGCATTGAGGAAGAACAAAGCGCGCTGTTGCAAGGCGGCATCCCGCGCAAGCAGGGGTTTACTTTGGAGTTTGTGCGCTATGGCGACGACATGCAGAACGGCTGATGGGGATCTGTTGGACACCATTTGCCATAACTTCTACGGCCACCTCAACGGCACCATGGAAGCCGTGCTAGACGCCAATCAGGGCCTTGCCGATGAGGTGCAGCCTTACCGCGCCGGCGTGGTCATTGTGCTGCCTGACCTGCCGGCCGCGCGGGAAGAAGTAGTGATGTTGTGGGACTAGCCTTGGTCCGCCGCTTCCCGGCATTCCGTCTCGGCCTTGGCGTAGCTGTCAAACGCGCTATCGAAGCCTTTGGCATCGTTGGCTATCAGCCCTTGCCAGGCTGATGCAGCGTCTATGGCAGCCTCATTGCACTTGTGGAAGGGCGTAAACAGCACGCCGAACCGTTGCGCTTCGTCCTCGAGCGCGGCCAGCGCTTGAGCCTGGCGGCGCTGTTGGGTCGGGTCGGCCTGCGAGCTTCTGAGTTGTTCCATGCCCTTCTCTACAGTCGCACTCAACCGCTTGATAAAGGCCAGGGCCTGGCCCGCTGTGGGCGCCGTGGCGGCCGGTCTCGGTTCGCTGGTCGCCTGGCTGGTCGTTGGGTCGGGCTCGCCCAGGTCAATAATCCTGAGCTTTTCCTGGCCGATGGCGGGCAGGGCGGCCCAGGCGAGTAAGCCCACTAGGCAAATCCGTTTCATCCATTCATTCCTTACTGGCTGATTGATCAGCCGCAAATTCTATAGCGGCCAGGCCCTGAGTCTATCCGTTATTCGGGATCGCCCAATGAAACCAACTTTTCGCATCGTCGCGGACGGCGCTGACATTACCGCCATGATTAACGATCGGCTTTTGCTGTTGCGCACTTCGGACAAGCCCGGGATGGATTCGGACGAGTTTGAATTGCGCATTGATGACCGTGACGGCGTGGTCTCGCTACCGGCGCGCGGTGCCGGCATTGAGATTTACCTGGGGTATGTCGGCAGCGGGTTGGCCCGCCTGGGCCGTTATGTCGTGGACGAAGTGGAGTTGTCCGGCCCGCCGGACACCTTGGTAATCAGAGGCAAGGCCAGCGACATGCGCGGGAGCGGTAAGACCATTCGCAGCGGCAGCTGGGAAAACGTGCCGTTGTCGGAAATCGTGCGCGATATCGCGGCCAGGAACGGCTGGCAGGCCGCGTGTTCGGTCGCCACCAAAGTGCCTAGGACTGACCAGCTGAGCGAGTCGGATTTTAATTTCATCACGCGCTTGGCCAAGCAATACGACTGTACGGCGAAGGTCGGTGACGGAAAGCTGGTAGTCATGCCCCGGCAGGGCGGGCAAAGCGCGAGCGGCAAAGCGTTGGGCGTCGTTACCGTAACGCGCAGCGATGTAAGCCGCTGGCAATTTCGGCTGGGCGACCGTAGCACCCATAAAGCCGTAGCGACCAAGCACCAAGACAAGGCCACCGGAAAGCTTTCGATTGTCACCCTGGACAACGAGGACGCCCCGGGCGGCCTGCCCACGGTTCACACGGACCGGCATATCTACCCCAACAAAAGCGCCGCTGAGCAAGCGGCCAAAGCCCGGCTTGCCGCCTTCAACCGTTCTACCGCCGGCGTGCGCCTGGAAATGCCAGGGCGCACTGATCTATTTGCCGAACGGCAACTTAACGCTCAGGGCTTCAAGGTGGGCTTGGATGGTGAGTACCTGGTGGATTCGGTGGAACAGGTTTTCACCCAATCCGGCTGGAGTACGACCGTTGAATGCAATGGCGGGAAAAAGGGTAAGGCAACCGCCAAGGGCAAGAAAAAGAAGAAGGAAGAAGGCCCCGGCAAGGTTGTAAACCTTTGACCCGGGCTTGTTGCCAATGATGCCCGCAACGCGGGTTTATCCTATTAGGAGTCTGTATGTCGATCACCCAGCTGCAATTGCTGCAAATCCTCCCGAACGCCCGCCCAGTTGCGGGCGTTTTTGTTTCTGTGTTGAACACAGCTATGAGTCGCTACGGAATCATCGGCCAACTGCGTGTCGCCGCGTTTATTGCCCAGGTCGGGCATGAGTCGGCACAGTTGCGTCATGTGCGTGAAGTTTGGGGCCCCACGGCGCAGCAGGCCGGATATGAAGGCCGTTCTGACCTAGGCAATACCGTGAAGGGAGATGGCTCAAAGTACCGTGGACGCGGGCTGATCCAAGTTACTGGCCGGGCGAACTATGCCGCCTGTGGCGAAGCCTTGGGCCTGGACCTGATCACTCGTCCCGATCTGCTGGAGCTGCCACAGCACGCCACGATGTCGGCGGCGTGGTTCTGGTCCACCCGAGGGTTGAACACTCTCGCGGATCAGGGGCAGTTCGTGAAGATCACCAGACGCATCAACGGTGGGCTCACTGGTCAGGACGACCGCCAGGCGCTGTACGACAAAGCGCTGAAGGTGCTGGCATGACCCCGGTGCAGAAGCTGGCTGGCCTGGCGGTGCTAATTCTGGTGCTGATGGCCAGCGCCGCAGGCGTCACCTGGAGGGTTCAGGACTGGCGAATGGGGAGGCAACTGTCTGAACAGCTATCCGTGCAGATCGCCGCGCACCAGGGGCAGCTCGACGTCATCACCAACGAGGCCTGGCGACAGCAGAAAGCCGAGCAGGAGAAACGCCTAGCCACTGAGCAGAAGATTGCGGTGCAAGACCAACAACACACTCAGGAATTATCAGATGCTCAACGCAACCAAGCTCGCCTTCGTGACCAGCTTGCTACTGCTGATGTGCGGCTGTCAGTCCTCCTTGCCGAGGATTCAACCAGTGTCTGCAACGTGCCTGCCACTACCGGCGCCGTCGGCGTGGTTCATGCAGCCCGTCGAGCCCAACTTGACCCAGCGCATGCTCAAAGAATTATTGGCATCACCGATGCCGGAGACCAAGGATTGATCGCGCTACGGGCGTGCCAAGCGTATGTCAGGGAGGTGTCTCGGTAAGTTAAGTTGTTTTTGAAAGTTGCCACAATTTTCCAAGTCAACGTCCTTAAGGTGAGACTGAAGCATTATCTACTTTCTGCTTGATTGATTTTAAAATTACATCAACGGTGTGTGCCTCTGTAGTTCTTCCATCACTTTTTTCTATAATTGATTTCGAGCGCTCAGTATCGCCATAAAGTTTGTAAATAGCAGCTAAGAAGACTTCGGCGTCACCAAATGGTGTTGCTTCATAAGATTTTTCTGCAAATGAAATAATAGCGGCTTTCACTTTTTGTGGATCTTGGCGGATCAGAAGGTCAGAGGCTTTAAGTCTATAGATAGCCGATGTTATATTCTTGTTCGCGAAAATTTGGAAGTCTGATATTTTTTTCTCGGTAAGCTCATTGTTTATCTTGCCTAAGAGTTCGTCCATGATGCGTAATGCTCTTCCGTGCTCTCCTTTGTAATAGATAGCCATGGCCCCAAGAAAAATATATGACGTACTGTTTTCTTTATAGCATTTTTGAAATAATTTGGCATATTTTGCTCCTTCTTCTTTGTTGTCGCTTATTGATGCTATGCCTAGCATTGAGCTGTATATGGAGCATAGTTTTCCAATATCGGTTATGGTTTTTTCTTCTCTTAGTAGTATGGTCTCTGCCTCTTTATACTTTCCCTGTTCTATTAGGTTTTTTGCGTCATACATGTCGAGATTTTCATCGGCAAAAGATGTGCTGGAGTTCGCAAAAACAGAGCTGCTTATAAGTAAGAGTAAAAGGCCTGATAAATATATTTTTGGCTTTAAGGTTGTTTTAATAGTTGGCATGCTACGATATGAGTTACTCATTATCAATTCTCCACTTCAATCGCAGTAGGAATGTTTTTTTGGGTGAGGGCCGCTGCCCCTAATCATTTGCACATTATCGCCATAAGCAGTCGAAAACCCGAACTCGCCTGACCTTCGAGGTTTCTATTTCTACCCCATTGTTCAATAAAATCGGGTGTGGCGGGAAGATATCATGAAAGGTGATGTTGCCTGCTCGAACCTAATCCCGTTACCTGAATTGCATGAAGAAAAATCCCGTTATGGTGAATTCAGGGTTTTGTCAACCTAGCTTCATGGCGCTTTGATCGACCTGCCAACCAATTGGCTGCGACATATTCCATACTATACGTTGGTTGGTTGGATTAGCTCCGGCCCCTTGCTCCTAACGTTGCCCACGGCCATACCGACCTTGAACCATTCGAAAGCCTCGGACGGTTCGCCCTGGTGCAACACCATCTGTTCGGCGCGCTCCTTGGGCGTGGACGGGTCCAGCCATTCCCGCGCCAAGTCGGCAGTTAGCACCACAGGCCTGCGGTCATGAATGTCCACCATGCCCCCAGCGCTGTCGGCGGTGATTATCACAAAGCCGTCATGCTCGCCCGGGCCTTCATCAGGATCTGGTAGCTGGCCGATAGCAGCGCAGTATATCGGTGCACCATCCCGCCGGCGGATTAGGTAGGGCTGCTTCTTGGGCCCGCCTTCATCCACCCACTCAAACCAGTTGTCGATGGGCGTAATTGCTCGGTGGGGCCAGATCGCCCGAAAGAACGGGCCGTGGGCGACCTTCTCGACGCGGGCATTTATGGGCGCCGCCCGGTCCTTCGCCCAGTGCGGTCGCCATCCCCAGCGCACCGGATCGGCGTGCAGCAGATCTCCCTGCAAATGGAGCAGCGCAACCGCAGTTGTGGGGGCTACGTTGTACCGCTCAATCGGCTGATCACCCACGGAGTTCGCCAGAGCGTTGGGCATGCTCAGCGCTGCAACGAAGTCGTGGATCCCTCGGTACTGTGAAAGTCTTCCGCACATGGTAGGACCCTCCGGCAATTCATTCAGCCTAGCTGGCGCTGGGCGCTTGAGCCTGACGAATTTTGGCCAGAAGGCGCTGATTCTCCCTTAGCAGGTAGTCGCGTTGATCCCTCAGTACGTCCACTGCTCTATAGTTCAAAGTGCCAGAAGGCTCGGCGCTCACGGACGCCAAGCGCTCAAGCGCCGACTTTAGTTCCTTTGCCAAAATGGCCTTGTCTATTGCCTGCGAATCATTCATTTGGATCAGCCCAGCAATATTCGCTCGAGCTATGGTCAGCTTGCGCTCGAGGCCGCAGATATCATCTTGCAGCATGGAGCACTGGTGCTGGTACATCTCCAGTGGAGTGGGGCAACGGAGCCAATCATCGGTGTCCATGTCAACGTCCATAGCAAAATCTCGAATGCTGTATGTGCGTACAGTAATCGAGGTTTCGAAATGGCGCGATTTGAGCCGACGAGAGGTTTTCAGTCTGGCGCCATGAGGACGCCCAGGGTTAGCTTGATGAATTTTTCGTTCTCATCAATGGTGTGAAGAGCGCCCCGAATGTTATCGGCCACGTCAGCAGAGCCGCGTTGCTCAACCCAGTTTGAGAGCTCCATGATAGAGGCCTCGAGGGCCAGTTGGTTTTCGTAGAGCTTAGAGAGTAGAGAAGGGAGTAGATCTGAATTCGTCATCGGTGTTCCTCCAGAGAGTGAACAGCGTAGTAGCGGGTGTGTATTTTGGGTAGTTGTGTTCGGTCGGCAGGACGCCGGGGAGGGGCAAAAACAGTTCCAAAACTAAAACCGCACCCCTTGTAGAATGCGGTCTGTAGCTCGGTCGCTTTCATTGAGTAATGGAACTCCGCAGGCCTTCAAAGTCCCGGCCTGCTTGAATTTGCATAGCGGTCTTGAAAACCGGCGGACGTTAATAGCGTCTCCAGGGTTCGAATCCCTGGTTTCCCGCCAAGATTTACACGAAAGCCTCGCGAAAGCGGGGCTTTTGCGTTTCTTGGGTTTGGGTGTGCTGATAATCAAACAAATGCTGTTTGTCGCATTCATACCTTTCAAAGACGAACCACCATTCGTCTAACATCCGGCACTCTCCATCCGTTGCTTCCTCTCAATCTTAAGCACGGATATCCCGAGCGATACACGGAGAGCCAGCATGGAAATCAACGAGAAAGCCCCAGGCAACATTTCCCAGCAAGCGGTTACTCGTAACACCGATAATGAGACGGGACATGACCCGAGGCGCGATGAGGACGATATCCCGCTACCCCCGGATGACGAGGCCCCGATCGAGGAGGACATGTCGGATGTAGACGCGGCGGACTCCGTAGCAAGTGAGCACCCCGCTACCTGAAGACCTCCCGATCAATGAAACCCGGCCCAGCGCCGGGTTTTTATTGCGGTTTTCGGCGCATTTAATTAACCGTAATCCTTAAGTATTGGCATCGCATAATTGTGAATGGCTTCACGATGCCTCTATGATCAGCACGCACTGTATTGGATCGCTGAGCCTCAACCCTTTGAAGGACATGAGCATGGACAAGCATTTCGGTAATTCGGGCCTTTTCAAGAACCCTTCGTATCAAGGCAACGACGCTCACGACGGCTGCAGCACTGCCGACTGGGAGCTGAAAAACAGTGCGCTGAATACGAAGGAGTTTTTGATATGTCCAAAGAATTACTCGGAGTTTTTGCTCTAGGGTTGATGGTGGTCGGTGAGTTTTGTGCAATCTACAGTGAGGTGGTGACCGCCAAGTTGGCCCAGGCCGGCAGTGGTTCCTGGGAGGTCTTTGTACTTCCCGTGGTCTTGATGTGTTTTGCCGGGCTTTGCCTGCTGGGCGCCTATTGGCTGGGGTATGTGGTTGTCGGTGATATCTGGATTGTCACGGTAGTCTCGGTCACTTCGTTAGTGCTGCTGGAACCTGTGGTGGTCTGGGCGCTGTTTCATGAAGCTCCAGGGCGGGGCGCGTTGATCGGGTTCTGCCTGGGCGCCTTGGGGATGCTTGCGACGGTAGTGCTCTAGCACGCCGGGGAATCAAGTGTCGGGTCAGATCAGCGTCTGTAGTCCGATGCTGATCTGACCCGCACCGCTGCACTTTTTTCCATTCTGCTGATCTACCCTGTCCCAGCCACCCGACTCCCACGGGTGGCCAACAGAATCAGACCCGGTGCCGATGGATCGAACGTCAACTGTTTCCACCTCCCGATGGCCGCTGCTGCTGGCTGCGATATTAACGCTGTGTGCCGCAGGTTGCAGCCAACAACAGGGCCGCGATATCGCCAGGCAGTTCAGCGATGGCAAGCCCGATGAATTCTTCCAGACCAGCGTCGACCGCATGGCCACCCTGGGGATGCGTGACAACCTGCAAAGCCTCTACTTGCTGATGAGCAAGCTCTACCTGCGCAACCCCAACCAGTGGCGTCAATCGGGGTATCCGGATGCAGTGACCGCCGCCCGGCAAATCCGTCAGGCCATCGAAAATCGCCGTCCCTTGCCCGCACTGGGAGATCGTAGTGACCTGGCTGCCCTGAGTTATTCCTTGAGCCCTGACTTTCGCGGCGACCGCGTCGGCGCGTTCATCTACGCGATTGGCAGCATGCTCGTGACCGCTCACGGCGGGCGTACGCAGTTTTATGTGACCGACTCGATCAACCCGCAGTTTGTCAGCAATGCCGCGCGCAATATCGAAAAGGCCACCTGGCTGCTCAGTCAGCGTCAGGATGCCAATGGCGTGCTGCTGTTGTTTTCCAACGAGATATCAGAGGAGGGCAGTAACCTCAGTTTTGCCGTTGAGTTCGGCAAGATCGTGGCGCGTTTGGACCTGCTGACCCAAATCCTTGATGAGCGCTACCGGCGCATTGGCCTCAATTACGCACAAAGCCTGTTGCTGATGAATTTCCTGCCGGTGCAGTGAGGCCCATCGCATCGACCAATCGGTGCGGTGTTTCCCTTTCCGCTGTAGGAAGCGGCCTATCTTGCCTCCGGCAGCTTGAAAGGCTTGCCTGCGGGCAATAGCCTCGGATTTTTCTTAAACACGAGGCCCTCCCTTGGGTAAACGAAAAACGGTTTGGCCCACGGATCGCGAAATACGCTTGCGGTTTATCCTCTATGCGGTGATCGATGCCGCGACCGCCCAGGGCGTGTCTGCCGAGTTATTGCTGCCAGCGCATAAGTTATTGCGTGACTCGCCCACGGAGGTCCAGTTGCGCGACACCTTGGGGGAGATTCTCGCCACTGACGAAATGTATGGCTTCCGCTTTCCGCCGGGGTCGGATGCCGATGACCTGATGCGGGCATTGGCAACGCCTGACGACCAAACCTGATTCATCCTGTTTTTAAAACGCCCCTGTCCGTCATCAAGGAGTGACCTGACGGGCATGCCTGCCTTCCCATCACTGTTCGCGTGGTGGGTTTGGCCCGGCACGTTCCCGGATTCCAAGGACCTGCCCCAATGCTGCTGCGCCACCCCCCGTTTATTTTTGCCGCCTTGACCCTCAGTTCGCTGGTACAGGCCGAAGGCCTGCAATTGGCGCCGGTTGAAGTCACTACGGCTGAGGCCAGTGCCGCAGAAATCGCCCAGGCGCAGCTCAAAAGCGTGCCCGGCGGCACCAATTACATCGATATGGACAGCGTGCAACAGGGACGTGTCAGCACCAACGAGGATGTCTTCAAGTACCAGGCCGGTGTGTACGCCAAGGCGGCCAATAACGAAGGGGTGAAGGTGTCCATTCGTGGCTCGGGCCTGAACCGCGCCCCCGGTGCCCATGCCTCCGGCCTGTATGAAATGTTCGACGGCCTGCCGCTTACCGGCCCAGGCGGCACGCCCTATGAGCTCAAGGACCCGCTGTGGCAAAGCCGGGTAGAGGTGCTGCGTGGGGCCAACGGGTTCGATCAGGGTGCATTGGCCTTGGGCGGTGCGGTCAACTACGTCACCCGCACCGGCTTGGACGCGCCCAAGCTACAGGTGCGCTATGAGGTCGGCAGTCGCGGCTATGCCCAGCGTGAAGTCAGTTCCGGGCAAGTGCTGGGGGACGCCGACTATTACATCAGCCTCACCGATTCGGAGTCCGACGGTTATCAGCACCAAAGCGCCGGCAGCGGCAAGGGCATCGCCGCGAACTTCGGCTACCGCTTTAACCCGGACCTGGAAACGCGCTTCTACTTGCGTTACCGCGAAACCACCAACGATTCACCCGGCAGGCTCACGCGTGACCAGATCAGCCATGATCCGCGTGCCGCCAACAGCCTCAATGCCGCCCGCGATTCAAAGCGCCTGCAACCGGGCTCCACCTGGATTGCCAACAAGACCACCTTGCGGTTGGACGATAACGCTCGGGTCGAGGTCGGGCTGGCCTATCACGATTACCCCATGGACCTGCGCGAAGGCACCAATCGCCTCAAAGTTGCCTACACCGATATCAGCGGCACCCTGAATTACATCCGCCAGGACAGCCTGTTCGGCCATGCCAGCACCACCACTCTCGGCCTGCGTACTACCCAGGCGATGCCGAACAATGGCGCGTCGGAATACGTGCGCATCCCTGCGGGCAATACTGCCATTTATGCCCCCGGCACCAAGACCCGCGACTACAGCTACCTGGGCTCCGATACCGTGCTGCATGTAGGCAACGAGCTGGAACTGGTGGAGGATCTGTGGCTGACCACCGGCCTTGCCGCCATCTATACGCGCCGCGAAACCCAGGTCACTTACCCCGACGGCCAGGCGCCGCTCAGTCAGCATGATTGGGACTACGCGCCGCGCATTGGCCTGCGTTACGACTTCACCCCGCAGCTGCAGATTTACGGCAACCTGAGCCGCTCGGTAGAGCCACCGCACGCGTGGTCGATGATCTGGGGTTCGAACAAATACTTTGGCCCGGGCAGTGGGGCAGCCACGGGGTTGCAGCGCGAAGGCTTGAAGCTGCGTAATCAGACCGCCACCACCCTGGAAGTCGGCGGGCGCGGTGAAGCCTGGCTCGGCCAATGGGACCTGGCGCTCTATCGCTCGGAAGTTCGCCACGAGCTGCTTTCTGTAGAGACCCAGGCCCAGACTGCCACCAGCAACGCTATCATCGCCGAATCCAACGCTAGCCCCACCGTGCACCAGGGCGTGGAACTGAGCCTGCTCAGCCCGCTGTGGGACGGCGGCGGCAGCGGTGAGCTCCAGCTGCGCCAGGCCTACACCTTCAGCGACTTCCACTACCGCGACGACGAGCGTTTCGGCGACAACACCTTGCCCGGCATTCCCAAGCACTACTACCAGGCGCAACTGCGCTACAGCCACCCGACGGGTTTCTACACCAGCCTCAATACCGAACATGCATCACGGGTAGCGGTGGACTACGCCAATTCCTACTACGCGGCGGCCTACACCACCCTCGGCGCCACCTTCGGCTACGACGCGCCCAAGCAGGACTGGCAAGCCTGGGTCGACCTGCGCAACCTCACCAACCGCCGTTACGCCAACACCGTCACGCCGGGCTACGACGACAAAGGCATGGACGCTGCACGCTCCACCCCCGCTGATGGGCGTGGTATCTACACCGGCGTTTCCTGGAGCTGGCGTTAAATCAACCTTCGTGTTGGCGCAGGCGCTTGTACAGGGTGTTGCGACTCACCCCCAGCTCTCGCGCCAGGTGGGAAATATTCCCGCCCACGGCTTCCAGGCGCTGGCTCAGGTCGAGACTTTCATCCAGGTGTTCAGGTTTAGACAGCGGCACTGTCGCCTGCAAATCCACAAAAAAATCATCGGGCAGGTGCTCTGCGCGGATCGGCTGCTCTTCGGCCATTGCCAGCGCCACCTGCAACACGCTGCTCACTTGGCGTAAATTCCCCGGCCACGGGTGTTGCTCGAATAGCCTCAGCACTTCGGCGCTCAGCCCGGCCCATTGCGTCGGCTCGCGGTGTTGCTGCCACAGTTGCTGGAACAGCGCCTGCTTGTCGGTACGCTCGCGCAACGGCGGCAATTCAAGGGTCAGGCCGCCGATGCGGTAGTACAAGTCCTCGCGAAAGCGCCCGGCCTGCACCAGCTCGCGCAGTGCGCGGTTGGTCGCCGAGATGATGCGCAAGTCCACCGGGAATACCTCGCTACTGCCCACCGGCTGCACACAGCGCTCCTGCAATACCCGTAACAGGCGGGCCTGGGTGGGCAGCGGCATATCGCCGATTTCGTCGAGAAACAGCGTGCCCTTGTCGGCCTTGCGGATCAGACCGATGCTGCCTTTTTGGTTGGCGCCGGTGAAGGCGCCTTTTTCGTAGCCGAACAGTTCCGATTCCACCAGTTCTGCGGGAATCGCCGCACAGTTCACTGCGATTAACGCCTGCCGGCTGCGGGAACTGGCCTGGTGCAGGGCTTTGACGAACACCTCTTTGCCCACGCCGGTCTCGCCGTGAATCAACAACGGAATGTCCTTTTCCAGCAGGCGCTCGGCCTGGCGCACGGCTTTTTCCACGCGCACATCGCCAAAATGCAGGGTTTGGAGGTTGATCGAGGTCGGTGCTGGCGGCTGCGGTTGGCTGAACACCCGGGCCTGCACCGGCATCTGCCTGGGGCGCTTCAATAGGCACTGGAACCGATTGCGTCCCGCCGCTTGCAACGCAAAGGGAAGCCCTTCCGGCTGGTTGAGCAACTCCAGCAGCGACACCTTGAACAGACCGTCGATCATCACCCGCGAGAGGCTGATGCCCAGCAAGTTATCCGCACGCCGATTGGCCGAGAGCACCTGGCCGCTTTCATCAAAGATCAGCAGGCCGGCCCATTGGCTGTCGAGGTTGCTCAGGCCGGTGTTGAAGGTCAGTTGGAAATGTTCGCCGCGAAACAGGTTGAGGATCAGCCGGTTTTCCACGGTCTGGCTCATCATCTTGACCATGCCCAGGGTGTGGGAGGGCGGCAGGTAACTGTCGCTGGACACGTCCAGCACCGCGATGATTTCGCGCTGGGCGTCGAAAATCGGTGCCGCGGAACCGGTCATGAAGCGGTTGGCCTTGAGGAAGTGTTCATCGTGCTCAATATGCACGGCCTGGGCGCAGGCCAGTGCGGTGCCGATGGCGTTGGTGCCACTGGCGCGTTCCATCCAACTGGCGCCGGGGCTGAAGCCACGGGCCAGCGTGGGTTCGATAAACCGCTGGGTGCCCCACGAGGTCAGCACCTGGCCCTGATTGTCGGCCAGCATGATCAGGCAATTGGAATTGCTGAGGATGTTCTCGTAGTAGGGCAATACTTCCTGGTGGGTGGTCTGCACCAGGGAATGCTGGCTTTCCAGGAGCTGGCGAATGCCTTCGGCGGGCAGTTGGTCAAAGCTGGGGGCGCTCTGGTGGTCCAGGCCGTAGGCGCGGCAACGGCGCCAGGATTCCTGGATAAGGGTGTCGTGGGTCAAGGGTTCGGCCATCGTGCGACCTTCTTTATTATTGTTGTCGGGTCTTGCGCCATCTAATGTCGGACATCGAACAATGTGGGAGCGGGCTTGCCCGCGATGGCAGAGGGTCAGGCACAGCATCTACAAACTGATGCACCGCCATCGCGGGCAAGCCCGCTCCCACATTTGATCTTCGTCGCGCATAAAGTGTTGTTCACAACTGTTCATTGTCAACCCCGGCAGTGTTCAGTTGTTCAGCCGGATTGTTCACTCCTGAACATCATGATTCACCCATCTCCTTACACATCAAGCGCTTGCGGTTTTGGCACGAAACTCGCTCTGACAACGCACCAGATTCATTCCAATAATAAAAAAGGTCGTGTCATGTCATTGACCCTGGAACATGTCTCCCGCGTTGTCGACGGCCAAACCTGGATCGACGACGCCAACCTGCGGTTCGAAGCCGGTTCTTTCAACGTCCTGCTCGGTCGCACCCTGTCCGGCAAGACCAGCCTGATGCGCCTGATGGCCGGCCTGGACAAGCCCGACAGCGGTCGCATCCTGATGAACGGCGTGGATGTCACGCAGAAGCCGGTACGCCTGCGCAATGTGTCGATGGTCTACCAGCAGTTCATCAACTACCCGACCATGACCGTGTTCGAGAACATCGCCTCGCCGTTGCGCCAGGCCGGTGTGTCCCCGGAGGTGATCCAGAGCAAGGTGCTGGAAACCGCCAAGATGCTGCGCATCGAGAAATTCCTGCAGCGCCACCCCCTGGAACTGTCCGGTGGCCAGCAACAACGCACCGCCATGGCCCGCGCCCTGGTGAAAGATGCCGAACTGATTCTGTTCGATGAGCCGCTGGTCAACCTGGACTACAAACTGCGCGAAGAGCTGCGCCAGGAAATGCGCGAACTGTTCAAGGCGCGCCACACCATCGCGATATATGCCACCACCGAGCCCAACGAAGCCCTGGCCTTGGGTGGCACCACCACCATTCTACACGAGGGGCGAGTGATTCAGAGCGGCAAGGCCGCCGAGGTCTACCACCAGCCGCAAACCGTCCTTGCCGCTGAACTGTTCTCCGAGCCGCCGATCAACCTGATGCCAGGGCGCATCAGCGGCAACGAAGTGAGCTTCGCCAATTACGTGCATTTCCCACTCAATGTTGACCTGCGTCCTATCGGCGAAGGCGAATTCCGCTTTGGCGTGCGTCCCAGCCATATCAGCCTGGTGCCCAGCAACGATGATGACCTGGAGCTGGCGGTGACCGTGGAAGTCGCCGAAATCAGCGGCTCGGAAACCTTCCTGCATGTGCGCAGTGAGCATTTCCTGCTGGTGCTGCACCTGCCGGGGGTGCATGAATACGATGTCGACGCGCCGATCCGCGTGTATATCCCCACCCATAAACTGTTTGTGTTCGATGGTCAGGGCCGCTTGGTCCAGGCCCCCGGACGCCGTGTCGCGAGGGTTGCCTGATGGCCGAAATCCATTTGCGCAACCTGGCCCATAGCTACAGCCCTACGCCTACAGGGCCAGAAGACTACGCCATTCGGGAAATGAACCATGTGTGGGAGCAGGGCGGTGCCTACGCCTTGCTCGGGCCGTCAGGCTGCGGCAAGTCCACGCTGCTCAATATCATTTCCGGCCTGCTCAGCCCGTCCGAAGGCCAGGTGCTGTTTGATACCCAAGTGGTCAACGACTTGACCCCGGAAAAGCGCAACATCGCCCAGGTGTTCCAGTTCCCGGTGGTGTACGACACCATGACGGTGTTCGACAACCTGGCGTTCCCACTGCGCAACCAGGGCATGGCCGAAGCGAGAATTCACAGCAAAGTGCAGGAGATCGCCGAAGTCCTCGACCTGCAAAACCTGCTGAGCAAAAAAGCCCGCAACCTCACCGCCGACGAAAAACAGAAAGTCTCCATGGGCCGTGGCCTGGTGCGCGATGACGTGTCGGCCATTCTGTTCGATGAGCCGCTGACGGTGATCGACCCGCACCTGAAGTGGAAACTGCGGCGCAAGCTCAAGCAGATTCACGAGCAGTTCAATATCACCATGGTCTACGTCACCCACGATCAGCTGGAAGCCTCCACGTTCGCCGACAAGATCGCGGTGATGTATGGCGGGCAGATTGTGCAGTTCGGTACGCCGCGTGAATTGTTCGAACGGCCTAGCCACACCTTTGTCGGTTACTTCATCGGTAGCCCTGGGATGAATCTGATCGAGGTGCAGGCCAAGGCTGGCGGTGTAGGGTTCGCCAATACCCTGTTGCCGCTGTCCGAAGCGATGCAGCAACGTCTCGACACCACCAACTACAAAAAGCTCCAGGTCGGCATTCGTCCGGAATTTATCCACGTGTGGGACGAGTACAACCCTGACGCCCTGCAAGCCGACGTTGTACATGTGGAAGACCTCGGCACCTACAAGATCATGAGCCTCAACCTCGATGGCGCCACCCTCAAGGTGCGCCTGGCCGAGGACAAACCGGTACCGGAAGGCAAGGCCTCCGTCAGCTTCCCCGCGCAATGGCTGATGCTCTACGCCGACGATTACTTGCTGGAGGTGGCGCCATGAACAAGGTGCAGAACAACAAGGCCTGGTGGCTGGTGTTGCCGGTGTTCCTGCTGGTGGCGTTCAGTGCGGTGATCCCGATGATGACCGTGGTCAACTATTCGGTGCAGGACATTTTCGACCAATCCAGCCGCTATTTCGTCGGGGCCGACTGGTACAAGCAGGTGCTGCTCGACCCACGCCTGCACGACTCGCTGCTGCGCCAGTTCATCTACTCGGCCTGCGTGCTGTTGATCGAGATCCCGCTGGGCATCGCCATCGCCCTGACCATGCCCACCAAGGGCCGCTGGTCCTCGCTGGTGCTGATCATCCTCGCCATTCCCTTGCTGATTCCGTGGAACGTGGTCGGCACTATCTGGCAGATTTTTGGCCGTGCCGACATCGGCCTGCTGGGCTCGACCCTCAACGCCCTGGGCATCAGCTACAACTATGCGGCCAACACCATGGACGCCTGGGTCACCGTGCTGGTGATGGACGTGTGGCACTGGACCTCACTGGTGGCGCTGCTGTGCTACTCAGGTTTAAGGGCCATTCCGGACGTGTACTACCAGGCCGCGCGGATTGATCGTGCATCGGCCTGGGCAGTGTTCCGACATATCCAGTTGCCGAAGATGAAAAGCGTGCTGCTGATCGCGGTGATGTTGCGCTTCATGGACAGCTTCATGATCTACACCGAACCCTTCGTGCTCACCGGCGGCGGACCGGGTAATGCCACCACCTTCCTGAGTCAGACGCTTACCCAGATGGCCGTCGGCCAATTCGACCTGGGCCCGGCGGCGGCGTTTTCCCTGGTGTACTTCCTGATCATCCTGTTGGTGTCCTGGCTGTTCTACACCGCCATGACCCATTCCGACGCCAACCGCTGAGGCCGCCAACATGAGCAAGCGCAAGCTTATTCCGTTACTGATCTACATCCTGTTCCTGCTGGTGCCGATCTACTGGCTGCTGAACATGTCCTTCAAGAGCAACACCGAAATCCTCGGCGGCCTGACCCTGTTTCCGCAAGATTTCACCCTGGCCAACTACAAGGTGATCTTCACCGACCCGAGCTGGTACACCGGCTACCTCAACTCGCTGTACTACGTGAGCCTGAACACGGTGATCTCCCTGAGCGTGGCGCTACCAGCGGCGTATGCGTTCTCGCGCTATCGCTTCCTGGGTGACAAGCACCTGTTCTTCTGGCTGCTGACCAACCGCATGGCGCCGCCGGCGGTGTTTTTGCTGCCGTTTTTCCAGCTGTATTCCTCCATCGGGTTGTTCGACACGCACATTGCCGTGGCCCTGGCCCATTGCCTGTTCAACGTGCCGTTGGCGGTATGGATCCTTGAAGGCTTCATGTCCGGCGTACCCAAGGAAATCGACGAAACCGCCTACATCGACGGCTATAGTTTTCCCAAGTTCTTCGTGAAGATTTTTATCCCGCTGATCGGCTCCGGTATCGGCGTCACGGCGTTTTTCTGTTTCATGTTTTCCTGGGTAGAACTGCTGCTGGCGCGCACGCTCACCTCGGTCAACGCCAAACCCATCGCAGCGGTAATGACCCGTACGGTGTCGGCTTCCGGCATTGATTGGGGCGTGCTGGCAGCGGCGGGGGTGTTGACCATCCTGCCGGGCATGCTGGTGATCTGGTTTGTTCGCAACCACGTGGCCAAGGGCTTTGCCCTGGGCCGGGTCTAGAGGAGTCGATGATGGAATGGATGGCCTGGACCACCCCCACTGCGCTGTTCTTTGGCGGTATTGCCCTGATTCTGGCGGGCATGACCACTTGGGAATTGCGTTCGCCGAGTATCCCGCGGCGCGGTTTGCTGCCGATCAGCACCACCCGTGGCGATCGCTTGTTTATCGGTCTTCTCGGCAGCGCCTACCTGCATTTGCTGGTGATCGGCGTTACCGACTGGAGCATCTGGGTGGCGTCCGCGCTCTCCCTTGTTTGGCTGTTGAGTGTGATGCGTTGGGGCTAGCTGTGCACGGGCTTGTGTGGCGAGGGAGCTTGCTCCCGCTGGAGTGCGCAGCACTCCCAAACCGATAACCGACTCGGATATCTATTT